>JAADGT010000068.1:16441-22083 GCA_013152215.1 Deltaproteobacteria bacterium | reverse complement strand
GCCGACGCGTCCCCGTCCGAGACCGGGGCCCCGGCCGAGACCGAAGGAACCGAAGGCCCCAAGCCGAAACGACGCAGGACCCGCAAGAAGGCCCAGGAGCCGGCTCAGGAGCCCGCCCCGGCTGAGCCCGCGGCAGCCTCCGACGAAACAGAGGCTGGAGAGGGGGAGAAGCCCAAGCGCCGGGCCACCCGGAAGAGCCGTCCGGAGCCTGCGGAGGAGGGGACCGCGCAGGCCGGGACGCCCCCCGCCGAGAACGCGGCTCCGAACGAGGCCGGCGACGAGAAGAAACCCAAGCCCAGGCGCCGGAGCTCCCGAAAGAAGACCGCGGAGCCCCCCCCGACGGACGAGACCCGGCAGCCCGCCCCGAAGGACTCGGGCGACGAGGAGCCGCCCAAGCCCAAGCGCCGTAGAACCCGCAAGAAAACTCAGGGGCCGGCAACGGGCCCAGCGGATGCCGGCTCCGCCGGCGATCCGGCGGAAGGGGCCGAGGAGGGGTGAGCCGACGGCGGTGCCTGGGCGGCCGTTGCCACCGACCTGCCACCGCCCCATTCCTTGACCCTCTTACCGTCGGTTTGCTAGCGTTTTCGGGTTTGTGCCGATCCGCACACCTTTGAGTTCGTCGTTTCCGGCAAAAAAAGGGAGGTCCACCGTGTACAAGTACCGCCTGCTCGCCCCCGGCCCCACCCCTGTTCCCGACGAGGCCCGGCTGGCCATGGCCCGGCCCGCCCTTCACCACCGGGAGCCCGAGTTCAAGCCCATCTTCGCGGCATGCCGCGAGGGGCTGCGCTACGTGTTCCAGACCCAACGCGACGTGCTGATCCTGGCCGCGTCGGGCACCGGCGCCATGGAGGCTGCGGTGACCAACTTCCTGAGGCGGGGGGATCGGGCCCTGTACGTCAACGGCGGGAAGTTCGGGGAGCGGTGGGGCAAGATCCTGAGCGCCTACGGCTGCGACCCGGTGGAGGTCAAGGTGGAGTGGGGCCGGGCGGTGGACCCCGAGGAGATCCGCCGGGCCCTGGACGCGGACCCGGCCATCCGGGCCGTCTACGTCCAGGCCAGCGAGACCAGCACGGCCGTTCGCCACCCGGTGGAGGAGATCGCCCGGATCACCCGGGATCGGGACGTGCTCCTGGTGGTGGACGGCATCACCGCGGTGGGCGTGTTCCCCCTGCCCATGGACGATTGGGGCATCGACGTGGTGGTCACGGGCAGCCAGAAGGCCCTGATGCTCCCGCCGGGTCTCGCCTTCATCGCGTGGAGCGAGAAGGCGGACCGGTTCCTGGAGACCTCGGACCTGCCCCGGTACTACTTCGATCTGAAGAGCGAGCGCAAGAAGCAGGCCGACAATCAGACCGCGTACACCCCGGCCGTGAGCCTGATCGTGGGGCTCAAGGAGGTGCTGGACCGGATCCGGGCCGAGACCCTGGAGGGGGTCCACGGCCGCACCGCGCTCATGGCCCGGGCCACCCGGGAGGCGGTGAAGGCCCTGGGGCTGGAGCTGTTCGCCCCCGACAGCCCCAGTGACGCGTGCACCGCCGTCAAGGTGCCCGAGGGCGTGGACGGCCAGGCCCTCAAGAAGGCGCTGCGGGAGCGGTTCTCCATGACGGTGGCGGGCGGCCAGGACCAGGCCAAGGGCAAGATCGTCCGGATCTCCCACATGGGCCACGTGGACCCCCTGGACGTGGTCGGCGCCCTGGCGGCCCTGGAGCTCGCCCTCAAGGAACTCGGCCATCCCGTGGCCCTGGGGGCCGGCGTGGCAAAAGCCCTTTCCATCCTGGGAGAAGCGTAGATGAAACGGGTACTCGTCAGCGACAACCTCTCGGCCCGGGGGCTGGAGATCCTCCGAGCGGCCGAGGGCATCGAGGTGGACGTGAAGACGGGCCTCAAGCCCGAGGAGCTGCAGGAGGTCATCGGAGAGTACGACGCCCTGGTGATCCGGTCGGGCACCAAGGTAACGGCCCCGGTGCTCGAGCGGGCAAGCCGGCTCAAGGTGATCGGCCGGGCCGGCATGGGCGTGGACAACGTGGACGTGCCCGAGGCCACCAAACGAGGGGTGGTGGTCATGAACACCCCCGGCGGCAACTCGGTGACCACGGCGGAGCACGCCCTGGCCCTCATCATGAGCCTGGTGCGCAACATCCCCCAGGCCGCCATGAGCATGAAGCAGGGCAAGTGGGAGAAGAAGAGGTTCCAGGGGCACGAGCTGTGCGGCAAGACCCTGGGGGTGATCGGCCTGGGCAACATCGGCTCCATCGTGGCCGATCGGGCCCAGGGCCTCAAGATGAAGGTGGTGGGGTACGACCCCTACCTGAGCCAGGAGCGGGCCGCCGAGCTCGGGGTGGAGCTCTCGGACCTGGACGGGCTGTATCAGCGGGCCGACATCATCACGGTGCACGTGCCCCTGCTCGAGGAGACCCGCAACCTGATCGGCCGGGAGGCGTTCGCCCGCATGAAGGACGGCGTGTACCTGGTGTGTGCGGCCCGCGGCGGCATCGTGGACGAGGAGGCCCTGCTCGAGGCCCTGGAGAGCGGCAAGGTGGCCGGAGCGGCCCTGGACGTGTTCCGCGAGGAGCCGCCGGGGCTCACCCCCCTTGTGGCCCACGAGCGGGTGGTGTGCACGCCCCACCTGGGCGCCAGCACGGTGGAGGCCCAGGAGGCCGTGGCGATCCAGGTGGCCGAGCAGATCGTGGACTACCTGCAGCGGGGCATCATCCGCAACGCGGTGAACGTGCCCAGCGTGCCGGCCGAGATCCTCAACCAGATGGCCCCCTACCTGGACCTGGCCCGGAGCCTGGGTCGGCTCCAGGCCCAGCTTGGGGTCGAGGGCCTCAAGACCGTGGAGCTCCAGTACTCCGGCCGCATGGCCGAGGGCCGGACCGGGCTGCTCACGGCCGCCGCCCTGGAGGGGCTGCTGGCGGTGAGCGTGGGTGAGCGGGTGAACCTGGTCAACGCCCCGGTGCTGGCCCGGGAGCGGGGTATCCGGGTGTCGGAGACCACGGCCAAGAACGGCGAGGACTACACGGCCATGATGCGGCTTCGGGTGGACACCACCCAGGGCCGGTTCAGCCTGGCCGGGGCCATCTTCGGCCGGCGGGAGCCCCGACTGGTGGAGATCGACGGCATCCCGATCGAGGCGATCCCCCAGGGGCACCTGCTGGTGTTCTGGAACTACGACCGGCCGGGCCTGGTGGGCAGCATCGGCACCACCCTGGGCCGGCACCAGATCAACATCGGCCAGATGCAGTTCGGCCGCGAGGCCCCGGGCGGCCGCGCCGTGACGGTGGTCAATGTGGACTCCGAGGTTCCTCCCGAGGTGCTGGAGGAGCTGCGCGGGCTGCCCAACGTGGTGAGCGTGACGCCGGCCCGTCTCTGACTGGACGACTCCAATGGCCTATCCCTTCGGCCGGGCCGGGCAACCGGCCCGGCACCGCGAGCTGCCCCCGGGCCTGTCGGACCGCCTGCCGACCGAGGCCCGCCGGCTCCACGCCGTGCGCGAGACCTGCCTGAGCGAGCTGGAACGGTGGGGGTACCAGCTCGTGCTCACTCCCCTGCTCGAGCACGCCGACACCTTCGAGCCGGCCCTGCCCGACCCCGGGGATGAGACGTTCCTGTACCGGTTCGTGGACCGAACCACCGGCCACGTGCTCGCCATCCGGGCGGACTTCACGCCCCAGGTGGCCCGGGTGGTCGGGACCCGGTTCCACGAGGCCACCCTGCCCCTGCGGCTGTGCTACGAGGGTTCGGTGGTGCGCCACGTGCCCGAACGCCGGGGCATGTCCCGCGAGATCCCCCAGGTGGGGGCCGAGCTGCTGGGGGTGGTGGACCCCGAGGCGGACGCCGAGGGAATCGCCCTGGTGGTGGCGTGCCTGCGGGCGGCCGGCGTGGGGGGATTCAAGGTGGACCTGGGCCAGGTGGAGTTTTTCCGGGGCATCGTGGACGACCTGGACCTTCCCGCCGAAGCCCTGGAGACGCTGCGCAACGCCGTGGCCCGCAAGGACCTGAGCGACCTGGAGCGGATCCTGTCGGACCTGCCGATCCCGGATCGGCGCAAGGAGATCCTGGCCGAGCTGCCCCTCCTGGCCGGGAGCACCGAGGTGCTGGACCGGGCCTCGCACCTGGTGGACACGGACCACAGCCTCCGGGCCCTGGAGAACCTGGCCCGGGTGGTGGAGCTGGTGGGCGTGCACGGCCTGGCCGAGCACATCACCGTGGACCTGGGGGAGATCCGGGGCATCGACTACCACACCGGCGTGATCTACGAGGCGTTCGTGCCCCACGTGGCCACCCCCCTGGTGCGGGGCGGCCGGTACGACCGGCTGTGCGGGGCCTACGGTCGGGAGCTCGCGGCCACGGGGTTCTCCCTGGACCTGGCCGCGGTTCTCGCGGCCCTGGGCCCGGCCGACCCCCGGCCCGAGGGCGTGTTCCTGATCAACTTCGAGCCCGACCGGCGGAGGGCCCTGCTCGTTGCCCGTCGGCTGCGGCGGGCCGGGGTGCGGGCCGCCCGGGACCTGATCCGAAGGCCCCTGGACGACTCCCTGGCCCACGCCAAGGCCCAGGGGTTTCGCTGGGCGCTGGTGGTGGACCCCGAGGTGGCCCCTCGGGTGCGCTGGATCGATCTCCTCACCGGTGGGGCCGAACTCCTTACCGAAGAAGACGCCGCCTCCCGGGCGGGCGATGCAGGAGCGGACGAATGCCGAACGTAGTGGTGATCGGCGCCCAGTGGGGCGACGAGGGCAAGGGCAAGGTGGTGGACCTGTACGCGGGCGAGGCCGAGGCGGTCGTGCGGTTCCAGGGCGGCAACAACGCGGGGCACACCCTGGTGGTGGAGGGGGAGAAGATCATCCTCCACCTGATCCCCTCGGGCATCCTGCACCCGGGCACCGTGTGCTGCATCGGAAACGGTGTGGTGGTGGATCCCCAGGTGCTGCTCCAGGAGATCGAGGGCCTGCGGGCAAAGGGCCGCTGGCCCGGCGAGGACGCCCTGGTGGTGAGCGGCGCGGCCCACGTGATCCTGCCGTGTCACCGGGAGCTGGACAAGGCCCGGGAGGGTCGGGCCGGACGGGCCCAGATCGGCACCACCGGACGGGGCATCGGCCCGTGCTACGAGGACAAGGCGTCTCGGAAGGGCGTGCGGGTGGCCGACCTGCTGGAGCCCGAGGCGCTCCTGCCCAAGCTCGAGGCGCTGCTGGACGAGAGAAACGCCCTGCTGCGCCACCTGGGTGCCCCGCCGTTCGATCCCCGGGCCGTGTGGGAGGAGCTGTGCGCCGCGGGCGAGAGGATCCGGCCGTTTGTGGGCGACGTCACGGGCCGGCTCCACCGATGGACCCGAGAGGGCCGCAAGGTGCTCCTGGAGGGCGCCCAGGGCACCCTGCTCGACATCGACCACGGCACCTACCCCTTCGTCACCAGCTCGAACACCACGGCCGGGGCGGCGTGCACCGGCACGGGCCTGCCGCCGCGGGACCTGCACGCGGCCGTGGGCATCACCAAGGCCTACGTGACCCGCGTGGGGGCCGGGCCGTTCCCCACCGAGCTCCACGACGAGATGGGCGACCGGCTGCGGGAGCGGGGCGGCGAGTTCGGCAGCACCACCGGCCGACCCCGGCGGTGCGGCTGGCTCGACCTGGTGGCCCTGCGCTCGG
>JAADGT010000068.1:2834-16420 GCA_013152215.1 Deltaproteobacteria bacterium | reverse complement strand
GGCTCACCGGCCTGGCCGTGACCAAGCTCGACGTGCTCGAGGGGATCGATCCGATCCGGGTGTGCACGGCCTACCGCCTGGACGGAGAGCTGGTGGACCACGTGCCGGCCCGGGCCGAGGACCTGGGGCGGTGCGAGCCGGTGTACGAGGAGCTGGCCGGCTGGACCGAGCCCCTGGCCGAGGCCCGCAGCCCGGAGGACCTGCCCCGCAATGCCCGGGCGTTCCTGGACCACGTGGCCGAGGCCACGGGGTGCCCGGTGGTGCTCGCCTCGGTGGGCCCCGGCCGCGAGCAGACCGTGGAGTTCGCCAACCCCTTCACCCTGTGCGACTGACCCCCCGGGCCCGCCGGAGGCCGCGGAGCCGGGGCTGGAGTCGGTTGACACGGATCCTGGGCTCGTGTATAAAGGCGCGCCTTATCGGCGTGGGCCGTTAGCTCAGCTGGCAGAGCATCTGACTTTTAATCAGAGGGTCCCAGGTTCGAATCCTGGACGGCTCACCATCCCTTGGGAGACCCCGGGGCCCTCCGTGCGGCCCCGTTTCGTTCGAATCGTTCCCGATTCCGTCCCCATCGTCTAGCCTGGCCCAGGACACCGGCCTTTCACGCCGGCGACGGGGGTTCAAATCCCCCTGGGGACGCCATTTCTCAGAAAACGGCCCGGACCGGCGCCCCTGCCGTCCGGGCCGTTTTATTGTGTGTTGCGCCGGGGCTGCGCCGGTCCCAGTGCGTCGCGTTGGTCGTCAGTCGTTGGTCGAAAGTCGCCTTGGCATCGGAGCCGGAGGGCAGGGGGCCTGCTGGAGAGCCGCGTGCGGCTCCTTAGCTCGCCGCGCAGCGCCTCCAACGCTCGCACCGTGAGTTCGTTCGTGCCCCACCGAACTGCCATGAAACCACTGCCGGTGCCCCGTGCCTGCGCGGCGAATCGCAACGCCCGGCTTCGCGCGCGGCCGGAAGCAGGCCCCCTGCCCCGCCGCCGGCAATGGACCCGAGACAACGAAAGTTACCCTTCCCCGTTGTAGGGCCCCGAAAGGGGTCTTCCAAGGAACAAGCCTGTCCTGGGCCGAACTGCGCCGGTCCCCTACTCGCCCCGGATCATGATGAGGAGCATCTTGAACCGCTTCTCGGCCCGCACTGAGTGGGGCACGTTTGCGGGCATGACGACGAGCTCCCCCGCCCCGGCCCGGACCTCCTTGCCCCCGATCACCAACAGGGCCTCGCCGTCCACGATCTGGACCACGGCGTCGAAGGGCGCGGTGTGCTCGCTGAGGCCCTGGCCCTCGTCGAAGGCGAAGAGCGTAAGCGTCCCGGCCTTGCGGTCCACGAGCGTGCGGCTCACGATCGAGCCTTCCGCGTACTCGACGAAGCTCGCCAGGTCGATCGGGGTCGAAACGGGGGCCTTGGATGCCATGGCCAAACCTCCTTATGTCGGTTCTGGATGTCCTGTGGCACAATGAGGGTACCCGAGTTCCCCACCTCCGCAACACCCCTTCCCCCGGGAGGAACCCCCTTGCACACGAACGAACTCACCCTGACGACCCCGGTGGGCCCCCTCACCCTCGTGGCCGAGAGGGGGGCCTTGGTGGCCATCCGGTTCGGTGCCGGGGGCCCCACGGCCGTCCCGGACACGATCCTCGCCCAAGCCGCCCGAGAGCTCGAGGAGTACTTTGCGGGCGATCGAACCCGGTTCACGGTGCCGCTCCGGTTCCCTCCGGGGATCTCCCCGTTCCGACTCCGGGTATGGGAGGCCCTGGGCGGAATCCCGTACGGCGCCGTGCGCACCTACGGAGAGTTGGCCCGGGCGCTGGGCACCAGTCCCCGGGCCGTGGGGGGGGCCTGCCGCGCCAACCCCCTGCCCATCGTGGTGCCCTGCCACCGGGTGGTGGCCCGATCGGGGCTGGGGGGATACGCCGGCGACTGGGAACGGGGCGCCGCGGGCTCGGTGAAGCGGCTCCTCCTGGAACTGGAGGCCCGCTCCCGTGGCTGAGGGCGGGCCGGCCCCGACCGTAGGGTGGGTGGGCCACCCCTTCCTCCGGCACCATCGTCCCGGTCCCGATCACCCCGAGTCTCCCCTGCGGCTCGAGGTGATCGAGGGGGTTCTGGAAGCCAAAGGCCTCTTGGACAGACTCGTGCGGCTCCGGTTCGCCCTGGCCACGGCCCAGGACCTGGCCCTCGTCCACCATCCGGCCTACGTGGAGCTCCTCCGGCTCGCCTGCGAGCACGGGTTCGGGTACGTGGCGGAGCCCGAGACCCGGATCTGCCCCGAGAGCTTCGAGGTGGCGTCCTGGGCGAGCGGCGGGGTCCTGGCGGCCACCGATGCCGTGCTCGACGGCCGCGTCGGACGGGCATTCTGCGCCGTGCGACCTCCGGGGCACCACGCCGGCCCAGACCGGGCCGGGGGGTTCTGCCTGGTGAACCACGCGGCGTTGGCGGCCGAGCACGCCCTCCGGCGCCGGGGCCTCGCCCGGGTGGCCGTGGTGGACCTCGACGCCCACCACGGTAACGGCACCCAGGCCATCTTCTGGGAACGGCCCGACGTGCTCTACCTCTCGGTCCACGAGCATCCCCTGACCCTCAAGTACCCGGGTACGGGCTGGCCCGGCGAGACCGGGGCAGGGCCCGGCGCCGGGTTCACCCGGAACGTCTGCCTTGCCCACGGCGCCGGGAACGACGAGTTCGTGGCCGCCCAGGAGGACGCGGTGCTTCCCGAGCTCGAAGCCTTCCGGCCGGAGCTCGTGATCCTGTCCATGGGGTTCGACGCCCTGGCCACGGATCCCATGGCCCACCTGGCGGTGACGTCCGACGGGTTCCGGCGGGCCACCGGGCGGCTCGTGGAGGCCGCCGAGGGCCTGTGCGGGGGGCGGATCGTGAGCGTGTTGGAAGGGGGGTACGATCTCGCAGGGCTGGGCCCGGCCGCGGCAGCCCACGTGGGAGCGCTCCTCGGCACCCTCACAGGGTGAGCAGGGTCACCACGGCGTGGCAGAGAAGCTGCCCTTGGCCGTCCTTCGCCTGCACCTGCACCGTGGCCACCCGTCGCCCCAACCGAAGAAGATCTGCCCGGGCCACGATCCGGGCACCCGGCCCGGCCGGCCGCATGAAGTGCACCTCCAGCCCCTCGGTGGCGAGCCGCAGCCCCGAGGGCAGGAGCCGCCCCGGGAAGAACGCCACGGTGTCCACCAGGGCGGCCAGCACCCCTCCGTGGAGGCCCCCCAGGTAGTTGCCGTGGCGCTCGTCCACCGTCACGGCCATGACGGCCGTGTCCGGCTCCACCTCCAGCAGCTCGAACCCCAGGTGCCGGGCCAGGGCGATGCCGTCGAAGACCTCCCGGGCCCGCTCGTACCAAAACGCCTCGTCCACGGGTTCGCTCTCCTCGTTTGGTTCCGCCGCCTTCGGCCCGGCCCCCCCACCCCGCTCCGCTCCTCCTCGGGAGAGAGGGGGAGCGGGTGAGGCAAGCGTTTCTCGCAGGGGCCTGGGCGGGCCTCGCACGCACGAACGGGCGGCCCGCTGGGACCGCCCGTTCGTGCGCAAAGGCGGCAGGCGCTATGCTTTGAGGTCCAGGTTCCCACCCACCCCAAGAGCTCGGAACAACTCTGCCGCAAGCGCCTCCTGGGTGTCCAGGATCTTGTTGAGGACCGCCATGCCGGCCTCGCCCCTGGCCTGCCCGGACTTGAGGCCCGTCATCTCCTCGATCAGCCCCATCGTGAGGTCGCCGCTCCCCAGCGCTCGCAGATCCATCCCGGCCTCCTTCCTGCTTGGGGGACCCTCTCCCGTTTCGGACGAGGAAGAGGGAACCTTAACCCGGCGACAAAACGGGCACGTTTCCTCGAGGGGCGGGGCAAGGGACCCGTCTCCGGCATCAGGGAATCTCCGCAAGGCCCCGGACCGCCCGGACGAGCCCCTTCACCAGTTCGGCCATCGCCCCGAAGTCCAGGGTGTCGATCGTATCCGTGGATCGGTGGTAGTGGGGGTTTCGGTAGAAGGCGGTATCGGTCACCATCACGGCCGGCCAGCCCATCGCCCAGAACCACCGGTGGTCCGAGAAATCCACGCCCGGCACGAAGCGCCCCAGCGCCAGGGTCTCCACCGGAAGGTGGGCTGCCTCCCGGAAGGCGCCCGCCACCTCGCCCGCGAGCCCCCGGGAGCTCCAGTTGCCGATAACCGCGACGAAGTCCGGTGTGGATCGGTAGAACCACCCCATGAACGGGAACGGAAACGACTGCCCCCCCTTGGAGCCCTGGTAGTACCCGACCATCTCGAGACAGATCATGGCCCGAACCGACCGGCCCGCCTCCCGGAGTGCCGCCGCGTACACAGAGCTCCCCATGGAGCGGGAGGGGAACACCGGCGGCTCCTCCAGGGTGAAGAACGCGAGTTCCACGGGGTGCCGGGGCCGGGTCTCGGCGAGCGCCCTTGCCACCTCGAGGAGCACCGCGACCGCGCTCCCGTTGTCGTCGGCTCCCGGCGTTCCCCACACCGTGTCGTAGTGGGCGCCCACGACCACGAGCTCGCCGCTCTCCGAGCCGGGCACGGCCGCGATCACGTTGTGGTAGATCCGACCGGCGTAGGGCACCGCCTGAAGCCGGGCCTCGAACCCGGCCTGCCCCAGGGTCTCGGTGATGTAGTCCCGGGCCTGGCCCAGGGCCTCGGGCTCCCCCACGCTCCGGGAACCGATTCGAACGGTAAGGTGTTCCACGTGACGCCGGAGCGCTTTCGCCGTCGGGGAGCCGGCCGGCCCAGAACCCACCGCCGGAGTGAAGAACCGGACCTTCCACAAGGAGTAGGCAAGGAACCCCACGAGGAGCACCACGATCCCGATCCCCGTCAGGATCAGCACCCGGGCCATGACCCACCCGGACCTACCGCGCCGCCCTCACCTCGGCCCGCGCCGTTGCCATCTCCACGAGGGGCACCTTCCATCCCGGGCGATCCAGGTAGGAGTCGGCCACCTCCTGGGGCAGGCTCCGGTACAGGAGGCGGGCGAGCACCTCGAAGGGCCCCTTCGCCCCCGGGGGCAGAGGGATCTCGAACCGCTCGGTCGCGGCCCCGCGGGGTGGGATCGAGGTGTCCCGCACGATCCGGGCGATGCGCCAGGGTTTCCACGTGGGCCGGCCCTCCGAGTCCACGGCCTGGGCTCCGAAACGCCGCGCCTCCGGCCCGAGCCGACCCGTGGAGTCGAGCCCGCCGCTCTCGAACACCACGGCGCCGTTCCGGCCCGCATCCCGCACGACGAGGTGAAGCCACATCTGCCTCAGCTCCGTCATGGAGGTGGGCAGGTTGTGGCCGGCCCGGACGTTTTCCACCCGCACCCGGACCTCCATCCCCCCTCCCGGCGCCACCTGCTCCGGAACGGCCAGCTCGATCCGGGCCGCGCTCCGCAGCCGCAGCCGCGCCTCGTTGGCCCGACCCCACTGGTCCAGCAGGGTGGTCACGGCCGCGTTGGCACCGGTGAAGTCGTGGTCGAAGAACGGGGTGCGCTCCGTGTCGAACACGCTGGTCAGGCCCGTCCGGACGGCCTTCTCCATGGTGTCAGCGACCCGGGCCGCCACCTCCGGGGGGACCATGTGGCAGTCCTGGCACTGGATCCCCGCACGGGCGTACTCGCTCCCCTTCCACTCCTCGTAGGTGCGGGCGATGGCGGTGTTGTTCACCGGGTGGAACACGTTGTGACAGGCGCCGCAGAACTCGCTGCGGGTGTGGACATCGGAGTAGGCGGTGGCGTGGAAGGTGCTGTGGGCGTCGGCGTACGGTCCCTGCTTCGCGCCTTCCGGCTCCACCGCCAGACCCGAGTTCCCGGGGTTCCCCCCCTTCTCCAGGAGCTTCACGGCCACCACGGAGTGGCAGAAGTCGCAGGTGATCCCCTCGTCGGCCCGGGGGTCGATCACGATCTCCCCGGACTCCCGGATCCACACCTGTTCGGTCAGGGCCCCGACAGGGGCGTGGCAGCCGGCGCAGAACCGGTCGGTGCGCACCCCGGTCTCGCGGGAGGACTCCCGCCACACGGCCCGGAACAGCGGATCGGTCAAGGCGTTCGCGTGCATGGAGCCCCGCCACTGCTCGTACTGGAGCGGGTGGCAGTAGGCGCACTTCTCCGCGGAGATGAACTGGCTCGGCGAGGCAGGCAGGCCGGTGGCGGTGTTCAGGATCTTCGGGTAGAAGACGAACTCCTCCGCCCCGCCCGGAATGGCCAGGAACAGGACCAGCAGGAACACGAGGCGGGCCATGGGCATCCTCTTCGAGGGCAACGGGACCCGGAGGATCAGCGTTTCCAGTCGATCCGGCCGCCCGGCAGGAAGTAGAGCAGGAGCATCCTCCCGCCCGAGACGGTGGGCACGTGCTCCGAGCCCTTGCCGAACACCACCCATCCCTCCGAAAACCCGTCGAAGACGGCGTCGGAACCGGCTGCGAAGCACAGGTTCACCTCCCCGGCCGGATGCCGGTGCCACACGCCGGGGCCCGAGAGCTCCACCGCGTCCACGGAAAACCCCCGGGTGGCCTCGCCAGGCTTGGCCACCCGGGAAAACCGGGCGCTGCCCGCCTCTTGATCGCACAGCCACCCCTCGGCCACGCCCGCCTCGACCAGGGCCCGGAGCCTCCCCACCACCTCCCCGTCCGTCGGGAACGCCGCGGCCAGATGCTCCCGTGCCTCATCCGGCCGGGACAGATCCAGCCCCGTCAGCGCGTCGAACACCGGCTCCAGGGCCGTCAACAGTTCTTGGATGCCCATGGGGGTCTCCTTCCGCGCCCCTTCCGGCGCGCGATCCAGTGGGAAGCTCCGCCAGGCCGCGAGACAGCCTGCTTGCGGAAAAGGGGAAACTTGCACCGATCCCCCCGCAGGCTCGGCGGTGGGGCATGGGGTCTGCTTCCGGCCGCGCGGAGCTCTCCAGCAGACCCCCGCCCCAATCTACCCCCCGGATCGCCCGTGTCCAACGCTAGCCGCCCAGCCCAGGTACCACTCCACGAACCGGGGGATCCCCACCTCGATCGGGGTCGTGGGCTCCCAGTCCCAGAGCTCCTTGGCCCGGGACACGTCCGCGTAGGTGCGGGGCACGTCGCCCGGCTGCATGGGCAGGTAGTTGCGCCGGGCCTTCCTCCCGAGGGCGTCCTCCAGCACCGAGATGAACCGCTCCAGCCGCACCGGCCGGTGGTTGCCCAGGTTCACCACCTCAAACCCCAGGGGCCGGTCGATGGCGGCCACCACCCCCCGCACGATGTCGTCGATGTAGGTGAAATCGCGCTCCATGTCGCCGTGGTTGTACACGTCGATGGGCTCGTCCGCCAGGATCTTACGGGTGAAGGTGAACAGCGCCATGTCGGGCCGGCCCCACGGGCCGTACACGGTGAAGAACCGAAGTCCCGTGGCCGGGATCCCGTAGAGGTGGTGGTAGGTGTGGGCCATCAGCTCGTTGGCCACCTTGGTGGCGGCGTACAGGCTCACCGGCCGGTCCACCCGATCCGTCTCGGAGAACGGAACCTTCTCGTTCGCCCCGTACACCGACGAGGAGGAGGCGTACACCAGGTTGCCGGTGCCCCGGTGGCGGCACGCCTCGAGAATGTGCAGGAACCCCGTGAGGTTCGCCCGGCCGTAGGCCAGGGGGTTCTGGAGGCTGTAGCGGACCCCGGCCTGGGCTGCCAGGTGGCACACCACGTCGAACGGGCCCTGGTCGAAGGCCGCGGCCACATCGCCGGGGTCGGCCACGTCGCCCCGGAGGAACGAGAACCCCTCCCGCTCCTGCAAACGGCTCAGGCGGGCCTCCTTCAGCCCGACGTCGTAGTAGTCGTTCAGGTTGTCCAGCCCCACGACCCGGTCTCCCCGGTCGAGCAAGAACTCGGCCACCGCAGCCCCGATGAACCCGGCCGCGCCGGTGACGAGAACGTCCATGCCGCCGCTCCTTTCTTCGGTTGGATTCGGATCGCGGGGATGGTAACAGAACCCCGGTCGCCCGGCCAGGAACCCCGGCGAAACTCGCCTGAAATCGCGGGATTTCTTGACCCTTTCCGATCGGCGCTGCTATACTCCGCGCCCTGTCGCCGGCCCCGAGCCGGCTCTTCGCCGAAGTGGTTCGCCCGTTTCCCCCGGCCTTTCGAGCCCGGGCACACAAGGAATCCATGAACACCTCCGAAGCCATTCGCAGCCGCCGTAGCGTGCGCCGGTTCCGGCCCGAACCGGTCCCGCCCGACCGGATCGAGCGCCTGCTCGACGCCGCCCGCTGGGCGCCTTCCGGTCTGAACAACCAGCCCTGGCGGTTCGTGGTGGTCCAGGCGCCGGAGGTGCGCGAGCAGCTGGCACGGTGCACCAAGTACGGACGGATCCTCCGATCGGCGCCGCTGGCCGTGGCGGTGTTCCTCGACACGGCCTCGTCCTACCACCGGGAGAAGGACCTTCAGGGAGTCGGGGCGTGCCTGCAGAACCTCCTCCTCGAGGCCCACGCGACCGGGCTGGGGGCGTGCTGGCTCGGCGAGATCCTGAATCAGCGGGAGGAGGTGGAACGGATCCTGGGGGTGCCCGCCCACCTGGAGCTCATGGCCGTGGTGGCCGTGGGCTTCCCCGAGGGGGACCGCCACGGCAACCCCCAGCGCCTGCCCCTCGAGGACCTGATCGTGGGGCGGTTCTGATCCTGGCATCCCGACCCTGCGACGAGGACATCCCATGACCACTCCCACCGTGAAGTTCGGCACCTCCGGCTGGAGGGCCGTGTTGTGCGACGCGTTCACCTTCGACAACGTCCGGGTGGTGGTCCAGGCCATCGCCGACCACCTCAAGGCCGGGGGGCTGGACGAGCGGGGCGTGCTGGTGGCCTACGACACCCGGTTCATGGGGGAGCGGTTCGCCCGGATCGCCTGCGAGGTGTTCGCGGGCAACGGGATCCGCACGTTCCTGCCCCCCCGCGACGTGCCCACGCCGGTGGTCTCGTACGACATCCTGCGCCACGGCCGCGACGGCGCCGTGAACTTCACCGCCTCCCACAACCCCCCCGAGTACAACGGCGTCAAGTTCAGCCCGGCCTGGGGCGGCCCGGCCCTGCCCGAGACCACCCGGGACATCGAGGAGCGGGCCAACCGCCGGATGGCCGAGGGCTCCTACGAGGCCCTGGGGTTCGAGGAGGCCCGGGACCGGGGACTGATCGCGGGCCACGACCCCAGGCCCGACTACCTGGACCGGATCCGGGAACTGGTGGACCTGGAGGCGATCCGCTCGGCCAGGCTGCGTGTCGCAGTGGACGTGCTCCACGGCACGGCCCGGGGGTACCTGGACGAGCTGCTGCGCGAGGCCGGGTGCGACGTGGTCGTGTTCCACGACAAGCCCGACCCCCTGTTCGGCGGCCGGGCGCCCGAGCCCAGCCGCGCCAATATCCCCGAGCTGATCGCTGCGGTCGCCGACGACCCGGGGATCTGCTTGGGCCTGGCCACCGACGGCGACGCGGACCGCTTCGGGGTGGTGGACCGCGGCGGCGCGTTCCTGGAGCCCAACTACTTCCTGGGGCTCCTGCTCGATTACCTGGTGCGCGAGCGCGGGTTCGAGGGAGGGGTCGCCCGCAGCGTGGCCACGAGCCACCTCCTGGATGCCGTGGCCCGGGATCTGGGGCGGCCCGTGTTCGAGACCCCGGTGGGGTTCAAGTTCATCGGCGACCTCATCCGCCGCGATCAGGTGGCCCTGGGCGGCGAGGAGTCGGCAGGCCTGTCCGTGCGGGGCCACGTGCCGGAGAAGGACGGCATCCTGGCCTGCCTGCTGGCGGCCGAGATGGTGGCCCGGCGGGGCACCCCCCTGATCCAGCAGCTCGAGGAGCTGTACGTCCGGGTGGGCCGGTACCGCACCCGCCGGGTGAACCTGCGCCTGACCTCCCGGCAGGAGGAGGCCTTCGAGGCCAAGGTGCGCGAGACCCCGGACGGGTTCGCGGGCCGAAAGGTGCAGGACGTGGTCACGACGGACGGCCACAAGTTCCTGCTGGAGGGGGGGGCATGGGTGCTGGTGCGCAAGTCGGGCACCGAGCCGGTGGTGCGGCTCTATGCCGAGGCCGACTCCGACGAGGCGCTCGAGCGGCTCCTGGAGGCCGGCCGGGCTTGGGTGCTGGGGGAAGAAGCCCCATAAGGGCCCTGCGGGCTAGAGACTAGAAGCTAAAGAAATCTTGGGGGACTTCGGCCCGTGAGGTGAAGGCGAAGATGTGTGGTAGTTCATAGAACGTGCTGGAATCCGGGAGGCTTTCAAGCCTTCTAGCCTCCTAGCCTTCCAGCCTTCTAAAGGAACCGAGGCGTTGCCATGATTCTCGAACAACTCGTGGTCGGGCCGATCCAGGCCAACTGCTACATCTTGGGTGACGAGGCCACCCGCGAAGCCGTGGTGATCGACCCGGGGGGCGACACGCCGGTGATCCTCCGGACCCTCCAGGCGCGGGACCTGAAGCCAGTGGCCATCGTGGCCACCCACGGCCACTTCGACCACGTGGAGGGCTTGGCGGGCATGAAGCGGGCCACCGGCGCGCCGGTGTGCGTGCACCCCGACGAGCTGCCGCTGCTCAAAGGGCTGCCCGGACAGGGGCTCTTGTTCGGCATGAGGGTCGAGGCCGCGCCCGAGCCCGACGTGCTGTTGGAGGAGGGGCAGACGATCCCCTTCGGCTCCTTCGCCCTCAGCGTGCTCCACACCCCGGGCCACAGCCCCGGCTCCGTGAGCCTGGTGGTGGACAAGAAGGTGTTCGTGGGCGACCTGTTGTTCGCCGGGTCCATCGGCCGGACCGACCTGCAGGGCGGCGACTACGACACCCTGATCCGGTCGGTGCGGGAGAAGATCTTCACCCTACCCGACGACACCGTGGTGTACCCGGGCCACGGCCCGGCCACCACCGTGGCCACCGAAAAACGCACCAACCCCTTCTTCGTGTACTGACCGATGCTTCGGGGCAAGGAGATCCTCCTGGGGGTCACCGGCGGCATCGCCGCCTACAAGAGCGTGTACCTGTGCCGCGAGCTCACGGTGCGCGGGGCCAACGTGCACGTGGTGATGACGAAGAACGCCATGAACTTCGTCACCCCGCTGACCTTCCAGACGATCTCCGGCAACCCCGTGACCCACCAGATGTTCGAGCTGTTCCGGGGCCCCGAGATCGGCCACGTGGCCCTGGCCGATCGGGCCCACGCCCTGGTGGTGGCCCCGGCCACGGCGAACATCCTGGGCAAGGTGGCCAACGGGCTGGCCGACGACTTCCTCTCCACCATGATCATGGCCACCCGGGTGCCGGTTCTGTTCGCCCCGGCCATGAACGTGGTCATGTGGGAGAGCGCGGCCGTGCAGGACAACGTCCGTCGCTTGCGCGAGCGGGGCTTCGCGTTCGTGGGCCCGGCCGAAGGGGAGCTGGCCTGCGGGGTCACGGGCAAGGGCAAGATGGCCGACCCCCTGCAGATCGTGGAGGCCCTGGAGGGGGTGCTCACCCCGAACGACCTGGCCGGCGAAACCGTGCTGGTGACCGCCGGGCCCACCCTGGAGCCCATGGACCCCGTGCGGTTCGTGTCGAACCACTCGTCCGGAAAGATGGGGTACGCCCTCGCCCGGGCCGCCGTCCGGCGGGGCGCCCGGGTGATCCTGGTCTCCGGCCCCACCTCGTTGCCCCCTCCGCTCCACGCCGAGGTGATCCGGGTCACCACGGCCCGGGAGATGCGTGACGCGGTCATGGCCCAGGCGGACCGGGCCACCGTGATCGTGATGGCCGCGGCCGTGTGCGACTGGCGGCCGGCGGCCATGGCATCCCAGAAGATCAAGAAGCGCTCCGGCGGGCCCCCGTCCCTGGAGCTGGAGCCCAACCCCGACATCCTGAAGGAGCTCGGTCGCAACAAGCGTCCGGACCAGATCCTGGTGGGGTTCGCGGCAGAGACCCACGACATGGAGAAGGGGGCCCGGGCCAAGCTGGCGGAGAAACGCCTCGACGCCATCGTGGCCAACGACGTGACCGCGCCCGGATCCGGGTTCCACGTGGACACCAACGAGGTGGTCATCTTCACGGCCTCGGGCGAACGGATCGGGGTGCCCCGGATGAGCAAGGACCGGGTGGCCGACCGGATCCTGGGCCTGGTGGCCAAGCTCCGCCGGGGAAGCCAGAAGCCCTCCTGGGAGCCCGAGGCCGAGCGGCCCGAGTTCTGGGAGGAGGGCTGATCCAACCCACCAACAACCAACGACCGAGAACCGACACCATGAAACTTTGCGTCATCGGAACCGGATACGTGGGGCTCGTCACGGGCACATGCTTCGCCGAGATGGGCAACGACGTGGTGTGCGTGGACATCGACGAGGAGAAGATCGAGAAGCTCCGGCGCAAGGAGGTGCCGATCTTCGAGCCGGGGCTCCAGGAGCTGCTCGAGCGCAACGTGAACGAGGGGCGGCTCACCTTCACCACCGACCTGGCCGAGGGGGTGGAGCGCAGCCTCCTATTGTTCATCGCGGTGGGCACGCCCGAGGGCGAGGACGGCTCGGCCGACCTCCAGCACGTGCTCGCGGTGGCCCGGTCCATTGGACAGGTGATGGAGGCCTACCGGATCGTGGTGATCAAGTCCACCGTGCCGGTGGGCACGGCCGAGAAGGTGCGCGACGCCATCCGGACCGAGCTCGACGCCCGGGGGCTCGACGACCTGGAGTTCGACGTGGTCTCGAACCCCGAGTTCCTCAAGGAGGGCAACGCGGTCCAGGACTGCCTCAAGCCCGACCGGATCATCGTGGGCACCGACAACGTGCGCACGGCCGAGATCCTCAAGGAGCTCTACGCCCCGTTCACCCGCACCAATCACCCGATCCTCGTGATGGACATCCGGTCGGCCGAGATGACCAAGTACGCCTCCAACGCCATGCTGGCCACGAAGATCTCGTTCATCAACGAGATCGCCAACATCTGCGAGCGGGTCGGGGCCGACGTGGCCGCGGTTCGGCTGGGCATGGGCGCCGACTCCCGCATCGGGTACCAGTTCCTGTTCCCCGGCGTGGGCTACGGCGGGTCGTGCTTTCCCAAGGACGTGAAGGCCCTGATCCAGACCGCCAAGAAGGCCGGCTACGACGCGCGGGTGCTCGAGGCCGTGGACTCGGTGAACGCCCGGCAGAAGCACGTGCTGGCCGACAAGATCCTGGAATGGTTCCGGGCCGAGGGCATCGACCCGGCCGGGGCCACGGTGGCCGTGTGGGGCCTTTCGTTCAAGCCCAACACCGACGACATGCGCGAGGCCCCCAGCCTCACCGTGATCGGCCGGCTGAGGGAGGCCGGCTGCCGCATCCGGGCCTACGACCCGGTGGCCGAGGAGAGCGCTCGCCGGATCCTGGGGGAGGACGGGATCGTCTACTGCGCCAGCAACTACGAGGCCGTGGAGGGGGTGGACTGCCTGGCCGTGTGCACCGAGTGGGGCGCGTTCCGGCGGCCCGACTTCGAGCGGGTGAAGGGGCTGATGCGCCGGCCGGCCGTGTTCGACGGCCGCAACATCTACGAGCCGGCCAAGATGAGAAAGATGGGGTTCGCGTACTTCGGCATCGGGAGGCAGGGAGGCTAGAACGTGCCCCCCTCACCTCTCCCTTCGGCGGTGATCTCGAAGCGCCCGGAGGGCCTTCTCGACCTCGGCCCGCCGGGCG
>JAADGT010000068.1:0-2822 GCA_013152215.1 Deltaproteobacteria bacterium | reverse complement strand
TCCAGGGCCTGGCGGTAGTGGCGGACGGCCAGGTCGGCCCGTCCCGCGGACCGGTAGTAGTCCCCCAGCAAGGCGTGCCCCTCACCCGGCCGGCCCGCCTTGCCCAGGGCCATCCCGCGGTAGTAAGGAAGCTTGTCCCAATCCGGATCGAGCCGGGCCAGATCGTCGTACACGGCCAGGGCTTCCTTGCCCCGGTCCGCCTCCAGGTACGTCCATCCCAGGTCCCGGAGCGCCGGGACCGTGGCCCGGCCCTCCTCTCTCAGGCGTTCGAGCAACGAGACCGCCTCGGCGGTGCGGCCCTGCCGCAGCCAGGTGGCGGCGCGCTCGTGCAGGATCTCGGGGTCTGACGGGGCGAGCGTCTCGGCCCGCCCCAACGCCTCCAACGCCTGATCGTACAACCCACGGTCCCGAACGAGCAGAGCCAGCCCCAACCAGGCCGACGCGCTTCGGGGGTGCTCCCGGGTGCGTTGCCGGAACAGATCCTCGCCCCAGGGCCGCGGGTCCTCCACCAGCACCCGGGCCTGGGCCCGCCACAGCCGCTCCGGGTCCTCGGGCCGGGGCTTCGTGCCCGGGGGCATCATGTCGGCCAGGTACGCCGCGCGGTTCTCGGGCAGGGGGTGGGTGAACAGGTAGGCCGGCACCCCCTCGGGCCGGGGCGAGGCCCGGCGGATCGTCTCCATGAACCGCACCAGCCCCCAAGGGTCGTACCCCGCAGCCACCAGGGCCCGGGCCGCCCGGCGGTCGGCGTCCTCCTCGTCCTGCCGGCTGTACTGGAGCATCTTGGCCTGGGCCCCGGCCACCCCGAACGTGGCCACCGCCGCGCCCGCCTTGGCCCCCCCCAGGAACGCCCCGGCCAGCACCGCGGCCATGGCTCCCAAGTTCACCCTTGCTGCCTTCTGCATCCTCCGGGCGATGTGCCGGCCCTCCACGTGGCCCACCTCGTGGGCCACCACCCCGGCCAGCTCGCTCTCGTCGCCGCACGACAGGATCGTCTGACTGGTCACGAACACGTGGCCGCCGGGCACCGCGAACGCGTTGATACGCGGGTCGGCCACCACGTGGAATTTCAGCTCGAACGTGCGGGCCTTCATGGCCTTGGCCACCCGCCCGCCGACCGCCTCCAGGTAACCCGTGAGGTACGGGTCGTCCAGGATCCGGAACTCCCGGCGCACCTGGGCCACCACCCGCTCCCCGAGCTTGCGCTCCTCGGCCCGGGTGAGGGCCCCCCCGCCCGCCGGCCGCGCCACGGCGCACGCCGCCAACAAGGCGGCCGTGGCCACCGCAATCCACCCTCTCGCAAAGCTGCGCACCGTGTTCATGCCCCCAGGGTACCCCACAGGCAAACCCCGCTTCCAGCACTCCGAAAACCGGGGTAGCTCTCGAACCCCTTCCCGCTTCGCTTTCGCTCCACGGTTGACAGCCCCGGCCACGGCGCTCCGCTCCATGCCCGGCGCACCCACAAAAAGGGCCTGCGGGGTCAAACCCGCAGGCCCTTTCATTAGGTGATGGTCGGGACGAGAGGATTCGAACCTCCGACCCCCTGAACCCCATTCAGTTCGAAAATAGCTCCTCGTGTGTCCCACAGAGTGCCACAAAGACCTATTGCGTCCTTGCAATCATTTGAAATAATTGCTATCTTTCGTCTCAGCATAGGGGGTGCGAGTATCACGAAGTCTCAAAGGGTGGCATGGAAGCCCACCCCAGATGGACACCTACAGGGACACCTAAAGAACCCTTTCCCTCTCCATCCGACGGCAGGATGTATGCGACGAAAACTCACCGATACGGCGGTCCGAAACGCCAAACCGGCGGACAAACGGTACGAACTCCGGGACGGTGGAGGGCTCGGGCTCTGGGTGTACCCGTCCGGCCGCAAGCAATGGGTATGCACGTACTTCGTCACCCAACCGGACGGATCGAAACGCAAAGTCCGTTGGGCCTTGCCCGGCGGTGAATATCCCCAAATGAAGCTCGCCGACGCCAGGGCCAAGCACCAGGAGTGCTTGGCCCTCCTGGCCGAAGGCAAGGATCCGAAGCATGAACATCAGCGCCGCCTCCGAGACGAGGCAGCCCGTCGGCAGGCCGACTCCAAGGTGTTGACCATAAGTGAGTTGGCCGATCTTTACGTGGAAAAACACGCCAAGAGGAAGAAAAGGTCGTGGAAGGAAGAGAAGCGCCAACTCGATAAGGACGTGAAAGAAGCGTGGGGATCTCGGCCGGCGACCTCGATCACAACCCACGATGTGCAGGCGCTGCTGGATGAGATCGTGAGTCGCCCCGCCCCGGTAGCCGCCAACCGCATGAAGTCGCTCCTTTCCCGGATGTTCCGATGGGCTCAGTCCCGCAACCATGTCCAACACAACCCTGTCAAGGGGATCGAAAAACCAACGGCCGAGCACCCCCGGGATCGCGTGCTCACCGAGGAGGAGGTGAGAACGTTCTGGAACCATCTCGACAGGACGCCGATCTCCGACTCCGTTCGGCGCGCACTGCGGATGATTTTGGTGACCGCGCAGCGACCCGGTGAGGTTGCCGGCATGCGTTACGAGGAGATCGGCGAACAGGGCGGGATGGTCGTATGGATTATCCCCGGAAGCCGGCGCAAGAACGCGAAGGCACACCTGGTCCCGCTCTCCGAACTCGCCCTTGAAATCGTGGGGCCGTGGCAGGGACGGGTGGGACCGGTATTCGGGAACCGAAAGGGCGAAGCCGTGACACCGAGGGCGTTGGCGTACGCGTTGCGCCGGAACATCGGCGCCGACGAGCCTCCTCCTCCGAAAAAGCACGGATTGAGAAAGCGCCACCCCATCCCAGTGGCACCG
>JAADGT010000065.1 GCA_013152215.1 Deltaproteobacteria bacterium | reverse complement strand
GCCTGTGGTACGCGGCGACGCCCGGGGCCTGGCCCTGCTCGCCGCGCTGTATCTGGTGGTGCAGGTGGGGGTGGGGGGGGTGGAGGCGGCCCAGACGCTGCTGCTGCGAACCCGGGGCGAGCGGATCCTCCGTGACCTGCGGACTCGGCTGTTCGCCAAGGCGCTCGCGCTCCCTATGGCCCGCCTCGACCACACCCCGGCCGGGACCGTGGTCTCCCGGGTGGCGTCCGACGTGGCGGTGCTGGCCGATCTGTTCAGCGCCGGCATGGTGGGGGTGCTGGGGGACGTGATCCTGGTGCTCGGCATCCTCACGGTGCTGGTGCGGCTCCACGCCGGCCTGGCCCTGACCGTGGTGGCGGTGTTCCCAGTCCTCCTGGTGGCCTCCGAGTGGGTGCGCAGGGGGATGCGCGAGGCGTACCGGGCCGCCCGGGAGCACACCTCACGCCTCACGGCGGCCGTGCACGAGCATCTGCGGGGCGCTGAGGTGGTGAGGCTGTTCGGGGCCCGGGCGTGGAGCCTGGAACGGGTGCGGGACCACGGAGAGGCGAACCTTCGGGCCCAGGTGCGGTCGGTGACTCTGCAGGCCCTGTTCTTCCCCCTGGTGGAGCTGTTCTCGGCCCTGGCCCTGGCCCTGGTGTTGTGGAGGGGGGCCGGGTTCGCGGCGGAAGGGGGGTTGACCTTCGGGGCGTTGGTGGCGTTCTTCGAGTACGTGCAGCGGCTGTTCCGACCGCTGCGGGACGTGGGGGAGCGGATCAACGTGCTCCAGGCGTCGCTCGCCGCGGTGGAGCGGATCGTGGGGTTCCTGGACGAGCCGGCCGGGGCGCGGGGGGGAAGGGGACGGCCGGCGATCCAGGGCGGGATCCGGTTCGAGGGAGTCCGGTTCGGCTACGGAGACGGCCCCGACGTGCTGGCCGGGTTCGACCTCGAGATCTCCCCGGGGGAGTCGGTGGCACTGGTGGGGGCCACCGGCGCGGGCAAGACCACCGCGGTGCATCTGTTGCTGGGGTTTTATCGCCCGAGGGCCGGGCGGATCCTGGTGGATGGGATCCCGTTGGACGAGATCGACCCGGCCTGGCTGTGCCGCCACCTGGCCCTTGTGCCCCAGGACCCGGTCCTTCTCCGGGGCACCGTCCTGGAAAACATCCGCCTGGGCCGGGAGTGGGTGGGCGAGGAACAGGCCGTGGACGCGGCCCGGGCCGTGGGCCTTCATTCCATGGTGGAGGCCCTCCCCCGGGGGTACGAGACCGTGCTCGGCGAGGAGGGGGCGGGGCTGAGCTCGGGCCAGCGGCAGCTGGTGGCGTTTGCCCGGGCCCTGGCCGGTGAGCCGCGGATCCTGATCCTCGACGAGGCCACCTCTGAGGTGGACCAGGACACCGAGGCCCGGATCGAGGAGGCCCTGGCCGTGCTCCTCCAGGGCCGCACCTCTCTGGTGGTCGCCCACCGGCTGACCACGGTGCGGCAGGTGCGCCGGATCGCGGTCCTCCACCGGGGGCGGCTCGTGGAACAGGGGGCCCACGCCGATCTGTTGGAGCGGGGGGGGCTGTACCGATCGCTGTACGAGTTGAACCTGCTGCGTTCCTGACCACAGGGCCGGCCCCGACTGGGGGTGGGGCCGGCCGGCGGAGGAAACACCGTGCTCACCGAGTTGGACGTTCCGAAACACCTCCTGGCCCTGGGGGGGCTGCTGGTGCTCTCCGCGTTCTTCTCGGGGTCGGAGACCGCGCTGCTGGGGGCGGACTGGTGGCGGATGTGTTACCGGGCCCGTTCGGGGGACTTCCGGGCTCGGATCTACGAGGCCCTTCTGGCCCGGCGGGACCACCTGATCGGCACGATCCTGGTGGGAAACAATCTGGTGAACATCGCAGCCTCGGCCCTGGCCACGGCCGTGGCCCTGCAGCTGTTCGGCGAGGAAGGGATCGCGGTGGCCACCGGGGTGATGACGCTGCTGCTCCTGGTGTTCAGCGAGATCGCCCCCAAGACCTTCGCGGCCCAACGGCCGGAGCCGGTGGCCCTGGCGGTGGCCCCGGTGTTCGCCGTGCTGTGCCGGGTGCTCTATCCCGTGGTGGCGGCCGTCACCTGGATCTCCAACGGGCTGCTGCGCCTCATGGGGGCCCGGCCCGAGGCCTCGGCCCGGCCGAGCCTCTCGGAGGACGAGATCCAGGCCTTTCTTACGGATGGGGCGGGGGTGGTGGTGGAGGAGACGCGCAGACGTATGCTCCACGGCATCTTCCGGATCGGGCGGCAACAGGTTCGGGAGATCATGGTGCCCCGCACCCGGGTGCAGGCCCTGGACGTGGCCACCCCCCTACGGGAGGCCGTGGAGACCTTTGTGCGCACCGGCTACACCCGGCTGCTGTACCGCGAGCAGTTGGACGACCTCGTGGGCATCGCCCACGTGCGCGACGCCGTGGCCCTGCTCGTTCGGGATCCCAACGGTCAGTTGGCGCAGGTGGCCCGGGAGCCGTTCTTCGTGCCCGAGACCAAGGACCTGGAGAGCCTGCTGTACGAGTTTCGGACCCGGCGGTTCCACATGGCCGTGGTGGTGGACGAGTACGGGGGGGTCGAGGGGATCGTGACCCTGGAGGACGTGATCGAGGAGATCGTGGGCGAGATCCGGGACGAGCACGACGTGGAGGCCGAGCCGATCCGATTCCTCCCCGGGGGGGAGGCCCTGGTGCACGGGGGCACGCCGATCCGTGAGCTGAACCAGAAGCTGGGGCTTCGCCTGCCCACCGAGCCGGACGTCACTCTGGCGGGATTCTTGATGACCCGGCTCGGCCACATCCCCCAGCCGGAGGAGGCCCTGGAGTACCTGGGCCACCGCTACACGGTGGAGCGCACCGCCGGCCACCGGGTGCTCCTGGTCCGGATCACGCCGCTCAGGCGCGAAAAGTCAGAGGCCAGCGCCGGCAGGCCAGACGCTAGAAACTAGTGGCGTGTTTCGGAAATTCCGTGCTGTTCCCAAGGGGTGGGGCTGGGGGCTCCTCCTTCGCTGAACGGCCTCGCAGGGGCCGCCTCGGCGCGTCAG
>JAADGT010000124.1 GCA_013152215.1 Deltaproteobacteria bacterium | reverse complement strand
AACGGTCATGAAACCACCGCCGGTGCCCCGTGCCTGCGCGGCGAATCTCATGCTCGGCTTCGCGCGCGGCCGGAAGCAGGCCCCATGCCCCCGGCGTGAAGGCTTCGGACCAACAAAAGTTACCTTCCCGTTGTACGGCCCCGCAGGGGCCTGGAGGGACTTCCCGGTCGCCTGCGGGAGCAGGCTCCTACCGGGAAGGCCTCCCAGCGTCTCAGCCGATTCTCGAAAACTCCGCCACCCGGCCCAACAGCCGGGCCACCGCACCCAGCAACGCCAGCCGGTTGGCCCGGACCTCGGGGTCCGGATCCATCACCAAAACCTCGTCGAAAAACCGGTCCACGGCAGCCTTCAGCGGTTTCGCTGCATCCAGGAACGCGTCGTAGTCCCCCCGGCCGGCCGCCTCCTCCATGGTCCGGGCCACCGACCGGTAGGCGTCCCACAGGGCCTGCTCGGCCTGAGCACCGAGCCGTTCCGGCCGGACCTCCCCGGGCTCCTGGCCCTTCAGGATGTTCCCGACCCGCTTGAAGGTCTCGGCCAGGGGGTCGAGCCGGCCATCGGAGCGGGCCCTCTGGAGCGCCCGGGCCCGGCCGGCTGCGTCGAGCACATCGTCGAACCCCCGGTCCAGCACCCCGGCCACCAGGTCGGCGTCCAGGTCCTGCTGGGCCAGGAGCCCCTCCAGCCTGCCCCGGAAGAACTGAAGCACGTCCGCCCGCACCTCCTCCGCCGGCCGGGTCAGCTTGTCGGCCAGGCCGGCCAGGGCCCGGTCCACCAGCCAACCCAGGGGCAGCCGGAGCCCCCGCTCCAGGAGGATCCGCAAGATGCCCAGGGTCTGCCGCCGAAGGGCATAGGGGTCTGCCGCGCCGGTGGGGATCAGCCCCACGCCGAAGCACCCCACGATCGTGTCGATCTTGTCGGCCAGGCTCACGCAGGCCGCCTCGTCCGTGGAGGGCACGGGCCCGCCGGCCTGGGCCGGCCAGTAGTGCTCCTCAATCCCCTGGGCCACCACCGGGTCCTCGCCCGCCCGCAGGGCGTACTCCCGGCCCATGACGCCCTGGAGTTCGGGGAACTCGTAGACCATCTGAGTCACCAGGTCGGCCTTGGCCAGCCGGGCGATCCGGTCCACCGCGGCCTTCCGGTCGGGGCATACCCGATCCGCGATCTCGGCCGCCAGGGCCCGGAACCGCTCCACCTTCTCGTAACTGGTACCCAGCTTCGACTGGAACACCACGTCCCGCAACCCCTCGAGGTGCTCCTCCAGGGGCCGCTTCTGGTCCTCGTCGAAGAAGAACCGCGCATCTGCCAGCCGGGCCCGGAGCACCCGCTCGTTGCCCCGGGCCACCACGGTGAGGTCCCGGGCACGGGTGTTGGACACGGCCACGAAGTGGTTGAGCAGGCGGCCCCGACCGTCCACCACCGCGAAGTACTTCTGGTGGTGCTTCATCGTGAGGATCAGGAGCTCCCGGGGCAGGTCCAGGTAGCGCTCCTCGAAGCTGCCGGCCACGGGAACCGGGTACTCCACCAGGTCCACCACGGTCGTGAGCAGGTCCTCGTCGGCCAGCGGCTCCCCCCCCACCTTGCGGGCTGCGGCCTCCACACCCTCCCGGATCAGGGCCCGGCGCTCTTCGGGATCGACGACCACCCAGGCCTCCTTCATCTTTCGGAAGTAGTCCGGCGGGTCCATGATGTCCACCGTGCCCGGGTGGTGGAACCGGTGCCCTCGGCTCTGACGCCCCGACTCCACCCCGCCGAAAGAGAACGGGATCACCTCGTCGCCCAGCAGCGCCACCACCCAGTGCACCGGCCGGGCGAAGGCGAGCTCCCCCTCGCCCCACCGCATGACCTTGGGAAAGTGGAGCGCCGAGAGCCACTGGGGGATCGCCTCGGCCAGCACGTCGGCCGTGGGCCGACCCTCGAGTTCGCGGCGCACCGCCACGTACAGGCCCCGCTCGGTTTCCACCCGCAGCAGGTCCTCCACGGCCACCCCGTTGGAGCGGGCGAACCCTTGCGCGGCCCGGGTCGGGCGACCCTCCGGATCGAACGCCGCGGACACCGGCGGCCCGATCTTCTCCTCCACCGCGTCGGCCTGCCGGTCGGCCACGCCGGTCACGTGGAGCACCAGCCGCCGCGGGGTCCCCAGGGCCCGCACGGCCTCGAACCCGATCCGCTGGGCCTCCAGGCCCTTGCGGGCCGCCTCGGCCAGCTGGGCCCGAGCCGGCGGCAGGAACCCTGCCGGGATCTCTTCGGTGCCCACCTCCAACAGGAGCTGCCGGGTGGCGCTCCGGCCGCAGATTGAACTTGCCCCCCAGGGGCCAGCCCAGGGCCTCGCGCTGGGCGGTATAGGCCTCGGCCACCCGCCGGGCCAGGTCCCGTACCCGGCCGATGAACCGGGTGCGTTCGGTCACGCTGATGGCCCCTCGAGCGTCCAGCAGGTTGAAGGTGTGGGAGCATTTGAGCGTGTAGTCGTAGGCCGGCAGCACGAGCCCCTTCTCGATGACCCGCCGCGCCTCGGCCTCGTACCGGTCGAACAGCTCGAACAACATGGCCACATCGGCCTCCTCGAAGTTGTACACGCTCCCCTCCACCTCGCCGCGGTGGTGGACGTCACCGTAGGTCACGCCGTCGACCCATACCAGATCGAACACGCTGTCCACCCCCTGCAGGTACATGGCGATCCGCTCCAGACCGTAGGTGATCTCGGCCGACACGGGCCGGCAGTCGATCCCTCCGGCCTGCTGGAAGTAGGTGAACTGGGTGATCTCCATGCCGTCGAGCCACACCTCCCACCCCAGGCCCCAGGCCCCCAGGGTGGGGCTCTCCCAGTCGTCCTCCACGAACCGAATATCGTGCTCCAGGGGGTCGATGCCCAGGGCCTTGAGGCTACCGATGTAGCGCTCGAGCACGTCGTGGGGCGATGGCTTGAGAATGACCTGATACTGGTAGTAGTGCTGGAGCCGGTTGGGGTTCTCGCCGTAGCGGCCGTCGGTGGGCCGGCGGCTCGGCTCCACGTACGCCACGAACCACGGCTCGGGCCCGAGGCAACGCAGGAAGGTGTGGGGATTCATGGTGCCCGCGCCCACCTCGATGTCGCAGGGCTGGGCGATCAAGCACCCCTGGGACGCCCAGTACCGCTCGAGGCGCAGAATGACCTCTTGAAACGTCATGGAGATGCTCCTATCCCGTAACTTCGGTCTGCGGTCGTCGGTCGTCGGTCTGGGCCTTCGGCCCGCTAGGCAGCTAGGCGGCCGGGCGGCTTCGGAGCCACCGCCCAAGCTCGGGGGGCATGGGGCCTGCTGGAACGCCGCGTGCGGCTCCTTGGCTCGCCGCGCAGAGCCTCCAACGCTCGCACCGTGAAATCGTTTGTGTCGACCGATCCGTCATGAAACCACCGCTGATGCCCCGTGCCTGCGCGGCGAATCTCAATGCTCGGCTTCGCGCGCGGCCGGAAGCAGGTCCCATGCCCCGCCGCCGACAATGGCTCCGGGCTAACGAATGTTACCCTTCCCGTTGCAGGGCCCCGCAGGGGCCTGAGGGAGCTTCCAGCCTCCTAGCCGGTAATGTCCTCTCCGCCGTCCACCCCGATCACGTTACCGGTGATCCAGTGGCTGGCGGGTTCCGAAAGGAGCGCGATGGCCTCGGCCACGTCCTCGGGGGTGGTCAGGCGGCCCATGGGGTTGCGGGAGCGGGCCACCTCGACCATCTGCTCGTGGCCCGGGATCTTCCGCAGGGCAGGGGTGTCGGTGACCCCGGCCCGGATCGCGTTGGCCGTGATGCCCCGGGGCGCCAGCTCCAGGGCCAGCTGCCGGATGTGGCTCTCCAGGGCGGCCTTGGCCGCGGACACCGCGCCGTAGTAAGCCCACACCCTCTGCCCCCCAGAGCTGGTCATGGCGAACACCCGGCCGTTGCGGTCGAACAGGTCCCGAGCGACGAGGTCCTGGGTCCAGTACACCAGGCTGTGGGCCATGACGTCCAGGGTCATTTCCATCTGGGCCTTGGTCAAGGTCTCGGCCGGGTCCCCCACGAACGCCCGCAGGGCGCCGAAGGCCAGGCTGTGCATCAGCACCCGCACCTTGGGCCCTTCCCCGCACTCGGCGGCCACCGCGTCCAGCACCTCCCGGCGCTTCGCCTCGTCGGCCGCGTTGACGTTGAAATAGCGAACCCGAACCCCCGTGCCCTCGAGCTCCTCCACCAGCGCCTCCACCTGGGGCAGGGTGGCCTTCCGGTCCAGGTGTACGCCGAAGATGTTCACTCCCTTGCGGGCCAGGGCCCGGGCCGTGGCGGCCCCGAACCCGCTCGAAGCCCCCAGGATCAGGGCCCAACTGCCGTTTAGACCAGTGTCGCTCACGCGAAACGCCTCCTTAAGGGTCTTGCCGACGACGCGGCTCTTTGGTTTGACGGGGAAAACCTCTGTTTTCTTTGGCGGAAAGGGGTCATTACGTTAGCAGACCGGACGAAATCCGGTCAATCGAGGGTGCGGGGCTTCCGGCCCAGGGTTTGGCACAGGGCCTGGCACAGGAACGGGCCGATGTGCTCCTCGGCCGCCCGGGTCACCCGAACCGACCTGAGCTTGTCCAGGGGGACCCCCACGCTCGCGGCCAGGGTCCGGACGGCGCCTGCCGGCATCCGGGGATCGGCCGGCCCGGCGCAGGCCGGG
>JAADGT010000116.1:1889-6049 GCA_013152215.1 Deltaproteobacteria bacterium | reverse complement strand
GGCTGGGGCGACGGCCGAAGCCGCCGAAGCCCCGGCCCGGTGGCGGGCCACCCCGGCCGCGGGGGAGGAGGTGGCCGCCCGACCCGTGTATCGGTTCGCCCGGGCCCGCACCCAGGACTTCATCTCGTCCCACCCCCTGCCCCGTCTGGGCACCGTGGACACCCGCGCCCAGCGGAAGGTGGTCTACGCCCCCGGCGAGGAGATCGAGATCACTTGGGCCTCCGGGCGGGCACCCGCGCCGGGCACCCGGCTCACCGCGTTCGACGACCGTCAGGAGGTGCTCCACCCGCGCAACGGCGAGCCGGTGGGCCGGTACGTCCGGATCCTCGCCCATCTGGAGGTGGTCTCGTCCGGCGGCGGCCGGGCCGTCGCCAGGATCGTGGAAGGGTACGACGCCGTGGAGAACGGGGCGGGGGTCATGGCCTACCGGCCGCCCGCAGTGGAGGTGGCGGCGGTGCCCACCACCCGGGGTTTGGAGGGGGTGGTCCTCCGGGGACAACCCGACCGCACCGTGTATGGGGACGAGGACCTGATCTTCCTGGACCGGGGCCGGATCCACGGGGTCGAGCGGGGGCTCGTGGTGGAGTTCCCGGCGAGCGAGGCCAGGCGAAGCGCCCAAGGGATGGTGGACCTGAGGACCCCCCTGGCCCGGGCCGTGGTGATCGGGGTGGAGGACAAGACTTCGTCGGCCGTGGTGGTGGAAAGCCGTGCGGGCCTGGAGCCCGGAGATCGGTTCCTGGCCGCGGGCGTTTCTCCTTGACACCTTCTTGACGCCTTCCCTATAGTTCCCGTTTCCGAAAAATCCGGGGGACGCTCGAGTTGTGCGCTCGGGCCGGGGCTTCTGCGCATGTTCGATTCGCTGTCCGAAAAACTGAGCGGCGTGTTCCGTTCGCTGCGGGGCAAGGGTCGCCTGGGCGAGAAGGACATCCAGGCGGCGTTGAGGGAGGTGCGCCTCGCGCTGCTGGAAGCCGACGTGCACTACCGGGTGGTGCGCCGGTTCGTGGAGGCGGTGCGGGAACGCGCCCAGGGCCAGGAGGTGATGCGGAGCCTCACCCCGGCCCAGACGGTGATCAAGATCGTCCACGACGAGCTCGTCCGGATGATGGGCGAGCACGTGGCCCCCTTGGACGTGGCCGGCAAACCCCCGGTGCCGGTGATGCTGGTGGGGCTCCAGGGCTCGGGTAAGACGACCACGGCCGGCAAGCTGGCGCTCCATCTGAAGCGCCGCGCGGGCCGGGATCCCTATCTGGTGCCGGCCGACGTGTACCGGCCGGCGGCCATCGACCAGCTCCAAAAGGTGGCGTCGGACGTGGGCGTTGCCGCGTACCCCTCCCGCCCCGACCAGGATCCGGTGGAGATCTGCCGGGCCGCCCTGGAGGAGGCTCGCAAGGGCGGGTACGACACGGTCATCGTGGACACCGCGGGGCGGCTCCATGTGGACGAGGAGCTCATGGACGAGCTCCGGCGCTTGAAGGAGCTTCTGGAGCCCCGGGAGATCCTGCTCGTGGCCGACGCCATGACCGGCCAGGACGCGGTGAACGTGGCCAAGGCGTTCGACGAGGCCGTGGGCATCACGGGGGTGGTCCTGACCAAGGCGGACGGCGACGCCCGCGGGGGAGCGGCCCTGTCGATCCAGGCCGTCACCCAGCGGCCCATCAAGCTGGTGGGCGTGGGCGAGAAGCTCGACGCCCTCGAGGTGTTCCACCCCGAGCGGATGGCGTCGCGCATCCTGGGCATGGGCGACGTGATGAGCCTCATCGAGAAGGCCGAACAGGCCATCGACGAGGACTCGGCCAAGGAGCTGGAGGAGAAGCTCCGGTCCAACCGCTTCACCCTGGAGGACTTCCGGGACCAGCTGCGCATGCTGCGCAAGCTGGGCAGCCTGGAGGACCTGCTCAAGATGATGCCCGGAATGGGGCAGGTGAAGAACCTCCGGGTGGACGAGCGGGAGCTCGTCCGGGTGATCGCGATCGTGGACAGCATGACCCCGGAGGAGCGGCGCCGGCCCGAGATCCTGAACGCGAGCCGCCGTCGCCGGATCGCCCGGGGCAGCGGCACCCGGGTCGAGGACGTGAACCGCCTGATCCGTCGCTACCAGGACGCCCGGAAGATGATGAAGCGGATGGGCGTGCTCGGGATGGGCCGGAAGGGTGGGGGCAAGAAGAAAAAGAGGCGGGGCGGGTGGCTGCCTCGTCTTCCGGTGTGAGAGCGTGACGGGGCCGGGCCCACGGGCCCGGCCGTGATCGAACCTCGTGAGGAGTGAAACCCATGGCTGTACGCATCCGACTGGCTCGCCACGGCGCCAAGAAGCGCCCCTTCTACCGGATCGTGGCGGCGCCTTCCGAGGCGCCCCGGGACGGGCGGTTCCTGGAGGTGCTGGGCACCTACAACCCCCTGACCGATCCCGCCACCATCGAGGTGAAGGAGGACCGGGTCCTGTACTGGCTCGAGAACCGGGGCCAAGGCGTCCGACACCGTGGTGAGCCTGCTGCGCAAGACCGGCGTGTGGGCCAAGGCCCACGCCAAGCGGCCGGAGGCCTCGGGCTCGTAAGCCCCCAGGGGCGGCTACCGTGACCCGGGTCCGCCACGTCGCCGTCGGCCGGATCGGTCGGCCCCACGGGGTGCGGGGCGAGGTGCGGGTCGACCCCCGGGGAAACCTGCCCCGGGGCCTGCAGGGATACACCCGCTTCTACGTGGACCGGGGCCGGGGGCCGGAGCCGATCCGGGTGGAGCACCACCGGCTCCACGGCCGGTTCGTGCTCGTCAAGTTCGAGGGGTACGACACCCCCGAGGCCGCGCGGGAGCTGACCCACGCGGTGCTGTATGTGGACCGGGCCGAGCTGCCCCCCCTGGCTGAGGGCGAGTACTACCATGCCGACCTGCCGGGCTGCGAGGTGGCGGACGAACAGGGCCGAATCCTGGGCACGGTGGTCGACGTGTTCGACTCGGGTGCCCACGACGTTTTGGTGATCCGGAGCGGGCAAGGGCGGGAATGGATGCTCCCGGTGGTCAGACAATGGGTCCTGGAGATCGCCCCCGAGGCGGGGCGGATCGTGGTGCGGGTGCCGGAGGGACTCTGGGACTGACCGTCCACGTCGTCACCCTGTTCCCGGGGTTCTTTCGCGGTCCCCTGGAGGAGGGGATCCTGGGACGGGCCGTGACGGAGGGCCGCATCCGGGTGGACCTGGTGGATCTCAGGTCGTTCGGCGAGGGCCGCCACCGGGTCACCGACGACTACCCCTTCGGCGGCGGCGCGGGCATGGTGATGAAGCCCGGCCCGGTGGTGGCCGCCATCGAGCACGTGCGCCGGTCCGCCCCGGACACCCGGGTGGTCCTGCTCACGCCCCAGGGCCGGCGGTTCCGCCAGGAGGTGGCCCGGGAGTTCGCCAGGGCGGGCAGCCTGACCCTGGTCTGCGGCCGGTACGAGGGGTTCGACGAGCGGATCCGGGCCTTTTGCGACGACGAGGTGTCGGTGGGGGACTACGTGTTGATGGGAGGGGAGGCCGCGGCCTGGGTCGTGATCGAGGCCACGGCCCGGCTCATCCCCGGGGTGCTGGGGGATGCCGCCTCGCCCGAGGACGAGAGCCTGTCGGCCGGCCTGCTGGAGTATCCCCAGTACACCCGGCCCAGGGAGTTTCGGGGGCTGAGGGTGCCCGATGTGCTGCTTTCGGGCCACCACGGCGAGATCGCCGCGTGGCGGCGCAGGCAGGCGGTGATCCGCACGGCGCGGCGCCGCCCGGACCTCCTGGAGCGGGCCGACCTCTCGGACGAGGAGCGGGAACTGGTCCGAAGGGTGCTGCGGGGAGAGACCGTTGACGAGGTCTAGCGCGGCCCTGGCCCTGGTGCACCACCCGGTGCTCGACCGCACCGGCGGGGTGGTGGCCACGGCCGTGACGCCGCTGGACGTGCACGACCTGGCCCGACTGGCCGCCACCTATGGGCTGGGGGGGCTCTACGTGGTCACCCCGCTTCGGGCCCAGACCGAGTTGCTGGAGCGGCTGCTGCGCCATTGGGTGCAGGGGGCCGGGGGCCGGGCCAACCCCTGGCGGCGCCGGGCCCTGGAAGGGGTCCGGCTGGTGGGCGGCCTGGACGAGGCCGTGGCCGACCTGGAAGAGCGGTGGGGCGGCCGGCCCTGGGTGCTCGCCACCTCGGCCCGCCGG
>JAADGT010000116.1:0-1836 GCA_013152215.1 Deltaproteobacteria bacterium | reverse complement strand
ATCCGGGGACGGGGTGCCTCGTCGTGTTCGGAACGGGATGGGGCCTGGCCCCCGAGGCGTATGAGGTGTGCGACGACGTGCTCGAGCCCGTGGACACGGGGTCCGGGTACAACCACCTTTCGGTGCGATCCGCCGCCTCGATCGTGGTGGACCGGCTGTTCGGGATGCGCGAGGGATCGCCAGGGACGTAGCAGGAGTCCCCGGCAGACCTCATGCCTCTGGAGGGCGGCGGGCATGGGGTTCAGGGGAGGGTTTGGCGGCGGTTCGGGGAAGCGTTCCGGCCGCCTAGCGGCCTAGCAGCCCAGCCGCCTAGCGGGCCGAAGGCCCCAGACCGACGACCGTTGACCGTAGACCGAAGTTGCTTGGACGTTAGGACGCTAGGATGTTGGGCCGGCTTCCCAGCTTTCCAGCCTTCCAGCGTGCTAGCCTCCCAGCCTTCTAACTTTCAAGCTTTCCAGCCTTCACGCGGGCCGAAGGCCCGGAGGTACAAGGAGTCAACCATGAACGTGATCGACATGCTGGAACGCGAGCAGATGCGGATGGACGTCCCCTACCTGCGCCCCGGCGACAAGCTGCGGGTCCACTACCGGATCCGGGAGGGGCAGAAGGTGCGCACCCAGGTGTTCGAGGGGGTGCTGATCGCCAAGAAGGGCGGTGGGGTTCGCTCGACGATCACGGTGCGCAAGGTGAGCTTCGGGATCGGCGTGGAGCGGACGTTCCCGGTCCACAGCCCCCTGATCGAGAAGATCGACGTGGTCTCCCGCAGCAAGGTGCGCCGGGCCAAGCTCTACTATCTGCGGGCCCTGCGGGGCAAGGCGGCGCGGCTCAAGGAACTGCGCACCCACTAGGACGGGAGCCCCGGGTTGGGCCGGGTGCGCGAGCCCCTGGGGACGCCCGATCGGGAGGCGTACGCCTCCGGAGTCCGATGGGTGTGCGGGGTGGACGAGGTGGGCCGTGGCCCGCTCGCCGGGCCGGTGGTGGCCGCGGCCGTGGTTCTTCCCCCGGGGATTCGGATCCCCGGCCTCGACGACTCCAAGAAGCTGCGGCCGGCGGCCCGGGCCGAGCTGGTGCCCAGGATCCGCGAGGCGGCCGTTGCCGTGGGAGTGGGCGAGGCCTCCCCGGAGGAGATCGACCGGACGAACATCCTCCAGGCCTCGCTCCGGGCCATGTGCCGGGCCGTGGCGGGCCTGGGGTTGAAACCCGACCTCCTCCTGGTGGACGGGATCCACCTCCTGCCCCTCGACCTGCCCCAGCGAACCCTGGTGGGGGGTGACGGACGCAGCCTCGCGATCGCGGCCGCCTCGGTGATCGCCAAGGAGCACCGGGACGCCCTCATGGCGGAGCTGGGACGGCGGTACCCGGGATACGGGTTCGAGGACCACAAGGGCTACCCCACCCCTGCCCACCGCGAGGCCCTGGCACGGCTGGGGCCCAGCCCGGTCCACCGGCTCACCTTCCGCGGGGTCCGGGAGCTCGCCGGGGCCTTGCCGGTCCAGCAGGGCCTGTTCGGGGCGTCGTGAGCGCGCGGCGGACCCGCCGGCTCGGCCAGGCCGGGGAGGATCTGGCGGTGGAGGTGCTTCGCCGTCGGGGGTACCGGATCCTCGAGCGCAACTACCGGTGTCCCCTGGGCGAGATCGACTGCGTGGCCCTGCACGGCCGGACCCTGGTGTTCCTCGAGGTGAAGACCCGGGCCGGCCAGGCCTACGGGGCCCCCCACGAGGCCGTGGACCGCCGCAAGCGCCGCAAGCTCACCCGTCTCGCCCAGTACTTCGCGAAAGAGCGGCGGCTCGAAGGGGCGCCGATGCGCTTCGACGTGGTGGCCGTACGCTGGGACGG
>JAADGT010000301.1 GCA_013152215.1 Deltaproteobacteria bacterium | reverse complement strand
GGTTCGTTCCACGCTTCCTCCGGACGCTCGGTCACCCTCGCGCCCTTGCGCTTCCCTTCCCTCGTCGTGACCTACTCGGGGGAGGACTTTCCCCTCCAAGCCAGTGCCCATGCCGGGCGTACAAAAAAGGGGCACCCCCCGAAGGGGCTGCCCCTTTTCCTTTGCTCGTACTTTTTGGCCTTCGGCCCGCTTGAAGGCTGGGAGGCTAGAAGACCAAAAACCTCTTTTACCTCCTAAAGTTCCAAGCAGGCCTGCGTTACGGCATCACGCTCCGGGGGCATGGGGCCTGCCAAGTTGCGTTCAAACCCACTGGATCCATTGCCCCGCCCCCCGATAGCTCTGCGTTTGAACGCAACTCGGTATGATGGGGCTTCCCGGGCTCACTCCACCGTGTAGGTGAACTGGTCCACGAGCTTCGTGTCGCCCGCCACGACCTTGGTCTTGACCGTGTAGGTGCCCTTGGCCTTGAAGTCCACGTCGGCGCCGAACCCGCCGGACATGGCCATGCACATCACCTTCTGTACGGGCTCCTGGGCGCCACTCGGCCCCTCCACCTTGAAGCCGGCCTTGGCGTCGGTCACCGGCTTTCCGTCGGCCCCCTTGACGAACACCATGAGGTGGTGGGACTTCATTTTGGACATGTCCATGCCCTTCATGGACATGCCCTTCATCATCTCCATCTTCTGCTTCATGTCGATCAGACGGTAAGTGAGCGTGTAGCCGTTCACCTGGGTCGTACGGATCTCCTTGCCCATCATCGGCATGGACCCCTTCATGTCCATGCCTTTCATCTGCATGCCCTTCATCCCGCCGCCCTGCATGCCGCCGCCGTGGTCCGAGCCGGCAAAGACCGGAACGGAGAGGCTCAGGCTCATCAGGGTTACCAGGGTCCAGATCGTGTGCTTCTTCATGGCGTCTTCTCCTTAGGTACTCGGGTTTGGATGGTGCGGGTTCGGGTCTGGAAGCCCCCGGCGGCGACCCGCCCCCGCCGTAGGGCTATCAACACGGCATCCAAAAGGCTTACCGGTCTCCCTCGTTCGGGGGGGCCGATCCCCCCCGCCCCTCACAACGCGTCCACGCTCTCCTTGGCGGTGCGGATCTTCACCAACCGGTTCAGGTTCTGCACGGCCACCACGCCGTCGCCGGGCTGCCCGGTGCAGGCCGCCTTCCGGATCGTCTCGACCATCATGCTCTCGTCCTTGTCCGGACAGATCAGCTCCAGCTTGACCATGCGGTTCACCCGCCGACCGAACTCCATGCTCACCTTGCTCTGGTCGGGATCCTGATTGGGCCCCACGGCCAGCACGTGGGTCAGGGTGGCGTTCACGATGCCGGCCTGGTTCAGTGCGTCGAGCACCTCGTCGGCCCGTTCCACGCGGATGTAGGCTCGGATCAGTTTCATGCGGTGACTCCGTGGGCTGGGCCGCCGGGGGGCCGGATCCCCCCGGCGGCGGGTTCAAGGGGGTCTACCCTTCTTCGTCGTCGTCCTCGGGCGCCACGTCGGTGGCCGGGCCGTGGGCCAGGACGCCCCTCAGCTCCCAGCGTTTCCAGATGTCGTACACGGCCGGGATGATCACCAGCGTGAGGATCGTGGAGGAGATCAGCCCACCCACCATGGGCGCGGCGATCCGCTTCATCACCTGGGAGCCGGTCTCGTGGCCCCACATCACGGGCAGGAGCCCGATCAGGGTGGTGGCCACGGTCATCAGCTTGGGCCGCACGCGCTCCACCGCACCCTCGATGATCGAGGCGTGAAGGTCCCCGGTGGTCTTCATCAAGGCATGGGTCCGGCGTCGGTGGAACGTCTCGTCCAGGTACACCAGCATCACCACCCCGGTCTCCGCCGCCAGCCCGGCCAGGGCGATGAACCCCACGGTCACGGCCACCGAGAGGTTGTAGCCCAGCAGATACAGGAGCCACACTCCGCCAACCAAGGCGAAGGGAAGGCTCGCCATCACGATGGTGGCCTCGGCGATGCTGTGGAAATGGAGGTACAGCAGCAGGAAGATCACGACCAGGGTGATCGGCACGATCACGTTTAGGGTCTTGCGGGCCTTCTGCATGTACTCGTACTGGCCGGACCACACGATGGAGTACCCAGCCGGGAACTTCACCTCCCGCTCCACCACTTCCTTGGCCTTCTCCACGTAGGACCCCACGTCCACCCCCTTCAGGTCCACATAGATCCACGCGGTCTGGCGGGCGTTCTCGCTCTTGATGCTCGGCGGGCCCTTGACGATCGACAGCTTCGTCAGCTGCCCCAGGGGCACCTGGGCCCCGGTGGGCGTGGGCACCAACACCCGACGGAGCTTGTCCAGGTCGTCCCGGAGCTCCCGGCTGTAGCGCAGGTTCACCGGGTAGCGCTCGAGCCCCTCCACCGTGTAGGTCACGTTCATGCCGCCGATGGCGGTCATGATCACGTCCTGCACGTCCTGCACGGTCAGGCCGTACCGAGCGATCTCCTTGCGGTCGATCTCGAAGTCCACGTAGTTGCCGCCGGTGACCCGCTCGGAGTAGGCCGACAGGGTGCCCGGGATGTCTCGCACCACGGCTTCGATCTTGGCGCCCAGGTCCGAGAGCACCTGGAGGTCCGGCCCCATCAGCTTGATGCCCACCGGGGTCTTGATGCCGGTCGACAGCATGTCGATCCGGGTCTTGATCGGCATGGTCCAGGCGTTGGTGAGCCCCGGGAACTGGATGGCCCGGTCGAGGTCCTCCACCAGCTCGTCGATGGTGATGTAACGCTCCTCGGGCCAGATCTTGGCCAGGGGCTTTCGGATCCAGTCGGGCCAGTCCGAGAAGAACCGCTCCACCTTCTTCTTGCGCCACTCGTGCAGCACCTTGCCCCGCTTCACCTCGGGCCAGAACCAGGTCAGGGGCTCCTTGAGCCACCCCGGCCAGTCCGAGAAGAACCGCTTCACCCGGATCTCCTCGTACTCCACCTGGGGCCGCAGCATGATGGTGGTCTCGATCATCGACAGGGGCGCCGGGTCGGTGGCCGTCTCGGCCCGGCCGATCTTGCCCAGGGTGTGGTGCACCTCGGGGAAGCTCTGGATGATCTTGTCCGTCTGCTGGAGGATCTCCTTGGCCTTGGTGATGGAGATCCCTGGGAGCGTCGTGGGCATGTACAGGAGGTCCCCCTCGTTCAGGGGCGGCATGAACTCGCTGCCAAGCCGCGACAGGGGGTACCAGGTGACCACCACCGCCACCAGGGCCACCAGCACGGTGGTCTTCCGCCACTTGAGCACCGTGCGGATGAACGGTAGGTACAGGCGGATGAAGAACCGGCTGATCGGGTTCTTCGCCTCGGGGATCATCCGCTGGGGCACCAGGCACACCGCCGCGAAGGCCGACACCCCCAGCGCCGCCACCAGGCTCCAGTCCGGGAGCGCCAGCCCGGCCAAACCGCCGGCCACCACCAGGGCCGGGGGCCCCGCCACCGCCCCCACCCAGGTCCAGAACCGGCGGCGGCGGGAGGTCTCGGGCGAGAACGTCTCCTCGCGCACGAAGAAGGTCATGAGCACCGGGATGATGGTGATGGCCAAGATGGACGAGGCCCCCATGGCGAAGGTCTTGGTGTAGGCCAGGGGTTTGAACAGTCGGCCCGACTGCTCCTGCAGGGCGAACACCGGCAGGAAGCTCACCGTGATGATCAAGAGGCTGTAGAACAGCGCCGGGCCCACCTCCTTCGAGGCCTCCACGATGATCTCGATGTGGGGCCGTTTGCCCCGGTCGTGCTCCAGGTGTTTGTGGGCGTTCTCCACCAGCACCACCGAGGCGTCCACCATCACCCCGATGGCGATGGCGATTCCCCCCAGGCTCATGATGTTGGCGTTGATCCCCAGGGCGTACATCACCAGGAACGACATCAGGATGCCCACGGGCAGGGTGAAGATCGCCACGAACGCGGATCGGAAGTGCAGGAGGAAGATGACGCAGATGATGGCCACCACCGTCATCTCCTCGATGAGCTTCCCCTTCAGGGTGTCCACCGCCCTCAGGATCAGACCCGAGCGGTCGTAGCCCGTCTCGATCACCACGCCCTCGGGCAGGCCCTTCTCCAGGTCCTTGAGCTTCTCCTTGACCTTCCGGATCACCTCGAGGGCGTTCTCGCCGAACCGCATCACCACCACCCCGCCCACGGCCTCGCCCTCGCCGTTCCACTCCAGGATGCCGCGCCTGAGCTCGGGCCCCAGGTGCACGTCGGCCACCTGCTTCAGCAGGACCGGGGTGCCGAACTTGTCCACCCCGATGGAGATGTTCTCGATGTCCTCGATGCTTCGCAGGTACCCCTTGCCCCGCACCATGAACTCGGTCTCACCCATCTCGATGAGCTTGCCCCCCACGTCGTTGTTGGACCGTTGGATGGCCCGGCGCACCTTCTGGATGGGGATGCCGTAGGCCAGCAGCTTGTTGGGGTCCACCTCCACCTGGTACTGCTTCACGAACCCGCCCACGCTCGCGACCTCCGACACCCCGGGCACGGCCGTCAGCTCGTACCGCAGGTACCAGTCCTGGAGGGACCGCAGCTCGGACAGGTCGTGGGTACCGGTGGTGTCCTTGAGCACGTACTCGTAGATCCACCCCACCCCCGTGCCGTCGGGACCCAGGCTCGGCGTCACCCCCTGGGGCAACCGGCCGGCCACGAAGTTCAGGTACTCGAGCACCCGGCTCCGGGCCCAGTACAGGTCGGTGCCGTCCTCGAAGATGATATAGACGAAGGAGAACCCGAAGAACGAGTACCCCCGCACCACCTTGGCGTAGGGCACGGCCAGCATGGCGGTGGTGAGGGGATAGGTGACCTGGTCCTCCACCACCTGGGGAGCCTGGCCCGGGTACTCGGTGTAGATGATCACCTGCACGTCCGACAGGTCCGGGATCGCATCCAGGGGGGTGTTGGTCATGGCCAACCCCCCGCCCAGGATCACGAACACCGTGGCCAGGATCACCATGAACTTATTGTTGATCGACCATTCGATGATCTTTTCAATCATGTCGGCCTTCCGCTAGAACGCTAGGAGGCTAGGACGCTGTAAGGCTAAGAACCCCTTGTGTTCCTGCGCCATAGCTCGTCTCTACCTGTGTGGGAGCGGCCTCCGAGTCAGGGGCAGAATTCAGACCACGCAATGCAGGCGGCCCCTGTCCACGGAACCTCTGGGCCCTGGTCCGGGGGCCCGGCTGCCCAACCGCCGAGCCGCTACATGTCCTCGAAAAAGTCGTCCTTCTTCTTGCCCGCCTCGTCGCCGTCCATGTCGTCGAAGAAGTCGTCGGACGGCTTGGCCGGCTTCTCGGCCTGGGGCTTGCCCATCTTGGCCTCGAGCATCTTCTGAACGGCCTCCTTGAGCTTGGACTCGGAGTCCAGGAGGAACTGGCCGGACGTAACCACGTACTCGCCCTCGGCGACTCCGGAGAGGATCTGCACCTTCCCTCCGTCCACCTCGAGCCCCAGGGTCACCTCGCGGGGCGTGAACTTGCCGTCACCCCGGGTCACGAACACCACGTTACGCTCGCCGGACCGGAGCACCGCCTCGGAGGGGATCAGCAGGCCCTCTCCGGGCAAGGTGGTGCGCAGCTCCACGTCGGCGTACATGTCGGGCTTCAGCTCCAGATCAGGGTTGTCGAACTCCAGCCGGATCACCACGTCCCGCGTCTGCCGTTGGAGGTAGGGGTACACGTAGGTCACCTTGCCCACGTACACCTTGCCCGGCTGGTAAGGCAGGGTCATCCGGGCCTCCTGCCCGACCTTCACCCAGGGCAGCTCGTACTCGTAGATGTGGGCCTCCACCCACACCTTCGACAGGTCAGCGATCTGGTACACGGGCTGGCCGGCCTTCACGAACACCCCCTCCACCGCCTTCTTGTGGGTCACCACTCCGGTGAACGGAGAGCGGATCAGGAGGGTCCGGCGGACCTTGCCGAACTTCTCGATGGCCCGGATCTGGTCGGGGGGGATGTCCATGTACTCCAGCCGGCGGCGAGCCGACGCCAGCAGATCGCCGCCGCCTTCGGTCTCGCTGAGGCTTCGGTAAGCGGTGAGGTACTCCTCCTGGGCCGAGACCAGGTCCGGGGAGTAGATCTCGAACAACGGATCGCCCTTCTTCACCAACTGGCCCGTGAAGTCCACGTAGAGCTTCTCGATCCAGCCCCCGAACTTGGGGCTCACCGTGGCGGTCCGGGTCTCGTCGTAGGTCACGTGGCCGTAGGTCCGGATGGTGCGGACCAGGGGGCCCTTCTCCACCGGCGCCGTCCGGATGCCCATGTTCTGCTGGATGACGGGGTCGATCCGGACCTCCACCCCGCCGACCACCTCATCCTCGTACACCGGCACCAGGTCCATGCCCATCTTGCTCTTGCCGGGATGGTCGTAGATCTCCGTGGGGTTCATGGGCGCCCGCCAGTACAGGATCTTGCGCTCCTTCTTGCCGGAGGCGGCGGCCTCGGCCTGGGAGGCCTCGTCGCGCTTGGGCACCAGCTCCATGCCGCAGATCGGGCAGGTCCCCGGCTCCTCCGAGATGATCCAGGGGTGCATGCCGCAGGTGTAAAGGGTCTTCTCGCCCTTCTGCCCCCCTGCCTCCCCCACCGGCTGGGGCGCCGTGGCCACCCCCGCTCCCGGGGGGGAGAGCCATCCGAAAAAGTAGGCGGCCCCCCCGGTCACGCCCAGGGTCACCACCGCCGTGATCAGCACCACCCGCAGCGGGGATCGGGTTTTCGGATTCTCAGTGTTCGTCGCCATGTAAGGAACTCCTAAGCCGTTGGTCGTTGGTCGTCGGTCGTCAGTCGTCGGGAGAACAGGGGGCGCTTCTCCTAACGGCTCGTTCCCCTTTGATCCACCCCCACTGCCTCGGCCAGCTCGGCCCAAGCCACGCCCAGATCGGCGCGTTTCCGGGCCTCGGTCAGATTCGCCCCCAGCCACCCCATGTACGAGCCGATCACGTCGGCGAACATGACCTCGCCGGCCTCGTACCCCCTGGTGGCCACGTCCAAGGCCGCCCGGGACAGGCCCACCACCTTGCCCGCGTACAAGGCCTCTTCGCGGGCCGCCCGGTCCAGACGAAACCAGGCGTCGTGGACCCCGAAGCGGGTGGCGGCCTCTTCCTTGCGCAAGCGCTGCCGCAGGGCTTCGAGCTTCTGGCGGGTCTCCCGCACGTAGGCGTCCCCGCGGCCGTACCACGGCATCTTGGGCAGCCCCGCCCCCACCGAAGCCGTGGTCACCGTGGCGAACGGCTCCTTCATCCGAGCCGTGCCCACCTGGTTCACCGCCTCGTCCTGGTACACGGAGAGGTTCAGGGTGTAATCGGGGTAGATCCGCGTCTCGGCCAGCTCGATCATCCGTTCCATCTTGCCCACCTGCGCCCGAAGCATCCGCAGCTCCTGTCGCCGGTCCAGGGCGACCTCGTACAGGGGCCCGAGCTCGGGCACGCTCCGCACGGGTTCGAGCTTGGCCGGGTGCCCCACCGGCGCCTCTGGGGGAAGGTCCAGGATCTCCCGGATCTTCGACTCCACGGTGTGACGCTGCTCGGCCAAGGTCTGTACGTCCTCGGTCACGGTCTCCCGACGAATCCTCACCTGGATCACGTCCTGGAAGTTGGTCTTTCCGGACTCGTACCGTGCTTTGGCCACGGACTCGAGCCGTTCGAGCAGGTCGAGCATCTCACTCGTGATCCTCTCGGCCTCGGTCACGAACTCCAGGTTCCAGAAGGCCTTGCGGATGCCGGTGATCGCGGTGCGCCGGGCGATCTCGAGCCCCTCGGCGGCCGTCCTCACCTCCTGGGTGACGATCTCGCCCTTCAGGGCCAGCAGCCCGGGGAACGGGAACCGCATCTGTACCGGCTCCCGCCCCTTCATGGGCCCGACCCCGTTCATCAGCCCCTCGGTGAAGGCCGTGTACTGGCGCAGGATCTCGTCGAGGTTCCAAGCCTGGGTGTAACGCTCCAGGGTCCCGCGCAACCGGTCCTGGGCGGCACGGATCCCCGGGTTGCGCAGCCAGGTGAGCACCTCCAGGTCCTGTAGGGTGATCCCGTCGGCGGCGAGCGCCTGGGCGGCGACCCCGGCGTCGTCGGCCGCGTCCCGATACCGTGCGAGGAGTTCGGCCGGCGGGGAGTAGAACCCTTCCGACGGCGCCGCCTGCTCCAAAGCCTTTGACCACCGCTCCCGGGCCTGCGCCAGCGCCTCCTTCTGGCGCTCGAACTCGTCGTTCCCTGCGGGTTCCGTTTTCACTGACACGGCCGGCGCGGCAGCGGTCTGGGTTCGGTACAGCCCCTCGGGCTGGTAGGACTCCCATTGATCGCTCAGCTCCCCGTACCCGGCCCATGCCGGCGTCCCCGCGAACGCGACGACGCCCAAGGCCAGGAACGCCGGCATCCGGCGGATCCAACTCCGTAACCGTCTCATTGCTTCCCCTCCTCGGCGTTTCCTTCCCGCCGGGTCAGGCTGGTGGCCGTCAGCCGTTCCAGCCGGGCCAGGAACTTCCCGTAGTCGGCCTCGGCCCGGGCCAGGGAGAGCTGGAAGTTGTAGTACACCGACTGGGTCTCCACGAAGTCGCTGAAGCTCCCCTCCCCCTCCTGGAACCACGTCTCGGCCACATCCAGGGACTGGGCAGCCTGGGGCAGGAGCTCGTCGCGGTACAGCGTGACCAACCGCTCTGCATTCTTGAGACGGAAGTAGACGCTCCGGATGGCCGCGTCGGTGTCGTTGATCCGCGCGACCTTCAAGGCTCGGGCCCGCTCGATCTCCGCTCGGGCGGCCGCGGGCCGGCCTGCGTTCTTTCCAAGCCACAAGGGAATCGTCATGCCGAACTGCACGCCCAAGGCGTCGCGGCCGGCATCGTCGGGTTCGTTGGCCACGTCCGGCTGCCCAATGCCTGCATAGAACAGCCCCACCTTGAAGTCCGGCCGGTTCTCGTACCGGGCGAGGTCCAGCTTGGCCCTCGCCTTTGCCACGCGCGCCTCGGCGATCCGGATCTCCTCCTGCCGCTTGGCCGCCAGTTCGTGGATCTCTTCGAGGCTGTACGCCAAGGGCTCGAACGGGACCTCCGGCAAAGGCCCCAGCTCCGCGTCCGGGGCTCGGTTGAGCAGCGCGTTCAACCGAGCCCGTTCCGTGGCCTCGAGCTCTTCGAGCAGGAGGGCGTCGTACTCCAGCTGGGCCCGCTGGGATTGCGCCTTGGCCACGTCCACGAACGTGGCCCGATCGCCGGCGTGGGCGGTCTCGGCCACCTTGCGCATGTGGTCCAGGAGCTCCCGGTTCGCCGCCACCACCTGCTTGGCGCGTCGGATGTAGAGCAGCTCGTGGACCGACTCGCGAAGTGCCACGATCACGTCCCGAACCGTCTTGTCGAGCTCCAGTCGGGCGATGCGCGCGTCCGCTTCCACCACCTCCCCGGCCTTCGAGAGCTTCCCGGGGAACGGGATCATCTGGCTCAGCACCGCATTCCAGTCCTGTGGCCCCAGCCTCGTCTCGATCGGCTCGGGGAAGTAGGTCACCATGACCTGGGGGTCGGGGTACGCCGTGGAGACCCGGTAGCGCTCCACCACGGCCTTCCATCTCTGACGGGCCGCCGCGATCTTGGGGTTGGTCTGGTACGCGTAGGTCACCAGATCCGCCACCGAGGGGCCGCTCCGGAGCCGGGCCTCCAAAGCGACGGGGGCCTCGGCGGCCCGGACCGGCGCCGCCGCAACGGCGACCGCCAGCGCGCCCATCATCCATCCAACGGTTCGTTTCATCCCATTCTCTCCGGTCTTCGAAAAACCCAGTGGACGGCAGCCGTTATACCCGGGGCCCATAAATCCGCAAACCGAACTCGCGTCGCCGCCACGGGTCGGCGGCCCAAGGAGCAACCCATGTGCCAGCCACCATTCCACCGTTATTCCCACCTGTTAGCACGATGGGTTTCCTTTCGAGAGCGGCGGCATGAAGACTATTCTCCAACCGCCTGTGGACTATTGAGCACCTTGACAGCAACTCCCCCCACACCCGCCGTCACCGGCCCGGCCCCGCCGCCCCAGCGGCACCGACGGCCCGGAGGCCAGGTACCGGGCCGGATACCCGATACGGGTCACCGCGTCGGCCAGCCGCTTCGCGTCGACCACCGAGGGCTCGTACTCCACCACCACGCGCCCCGACCGCAGGTCCACACCGACCGCCCGGACCCCGGGCTGGGCCTGCAGAGTTTTGACCACTTGACCTTCACAGCTGCCACAGGAAAGCCCCTCCACCGCGAACAGGACCCGGTCGGTGGCCCCGGCCGCCGGGGCCTCGTCCGGAAAACCGGCGAACGCCAGCCACACGACCAACACCCCCCCTCCAACCAACACCCCCGCCCACCATTTCCACTTCGACGGATATTTCATCGTCACGTCTCCTCGACTCTTGATGTCGTGCCAGTAGCTTCCGCTAAGGGGGTAGGAGGCTGGGAGGCTTGAAAACCTTCCAGATTCCCCTACGTTCTAGGCATCACCATGCCTCTTCGCCTCCACCTCATGGTCCGGTGGCATGGGTTTCAGGGACCAGAACTCAGCGGACCGGAGACAGGAAAAGACCATAGGCACGCTCCTGCATCCGACGTTACGACCTGTCCTCTGAACTCTGTCTTCTGGCTCCTGAACCGCAGGCCCCATGCCCGCTGGCGGCTGGACGGCTGGCGACCGAGACAGGCGCAAGGGCTGTACCCCGAAGACCGGCCGCCCCGCGGCCTACCGAACCTGACTCTAGCCCCCCTGCGCCGTCTCCCTCACGATGCGGTCCTCCTCCACCACGCGGCCGTCCACCACCCGCAGGACGCGGCGGGCGTACGCGGCGCAGTCCGGGCTGTGGGTCACCATGACCACGGTGGTGCCCTCCTGGTTGAGCCGGGTGAGAAGCCCCATGATCTCCTGGCTCGTCTTGGTGTCCAGGTTCCCGGTGGGCTCGTCCGCCAGCAGGATCGGGGGATCGTTCACGATGGCCCGTGCGATGGCCACCCGTTCCTGCTCCCCCCCCGAGACCTGGCTAGGAAGCCGGTCGGCCTTGCCGCCCAGGCCCACTCGATCCAGAGCCTCAAGGGCCATTCGCCGCTTCTCGTTCCTGGCAACCTTCACCGTGGCGAGCGGCAACATCACGTTCTCCGCCAGAGTGAGGTACGGCACCAGGTGGAAGCTCTGGAACACGAACCCCAGGAACTCCCGCCGGAAGTCGGCTCGCCGCTCGCTGTCGAGACCGTACACGTCGATGTCGTCCACCAGGTAGCGGCCTTCGGTGGGGGTGTTTAGCGCCCCCAGGATCGACAGCAGGGTGGACTTGCCCGAGCCGGACTCCCCCATCACCGCCACGAACTCTCCCTGATCCACCGAAAACGTCATTCCTCGTACGGCCAGCACGGCCGTATCGCCGCTGCCGTACCGTTTGGTCAGGTTCTCCGCCGTCAAATAGGACATGGGTGAGACTCCGTTGGTCTTTGGTCTTTGGTCTTCGGTCGTCGGTCGTCGGTCGTCGGTCGAACTATTAACCCGGCGGATAAACAGGCGCGATCGCTCCCTGCTCGGAGGGGCAAGGGACCTGCCGGAGAGCCGGGTGCGGCCCCTTGGCTCGCCGCGCAGCGCCTCTGACGTTCGGACCGTGAAATGGTCCGGATTCCACCGAGTTGTCATGAAACCGACGCTTCGGTCCCGTGCCTGCGCAGCGAATCTCAATGCCCGGCTTCGCGCCCGGCCGGAGACAGGTCCCTTGCCCCGCCCTCCGAGGTAACGCGCCTATTTTGTCGCCGGGTTGATAAGGACCTCGCGCCCCCTCGTCACAGGGCCCGGAGGGCCTCGTTGGGGTCCATGCGGGCGGCCAGGAGCGCCGGGTAGAAGCTGGCGGCCAGCCCCACGACCAGGGCGGTGGCCACCGCAGCCCCTGCCACCACCGGGTCCCAGGGCACGACCACTCCCCGGCTCTCGGTGAAGAAAGGCACGAGGAGCCGGGAGCCCCCCAGCCCCGTCAGATACCCCAGCACCCCTGCCAGGGCCGAGACCACGGCGGCCTCCAACAGCACGATGCGCATCACATGGCTCTTCCGAAATCCGATGGCGCGGAAGATCCCGATCTCGGTGGTGCGCTCCCGCACGCTCCCCATCATGGTCACGAGCACCACCAGGGCGCCCACCCCCACCACCACGGCCGACACCCCCAACGAGAAGCGCTTCAGATGCCCCAGCGCCTCCATGCGGCCCCGCACCACCTGTTGGATCGCCATGACCTTGGCGCCGGGCAGCACGTCGGCGATCTGCTTGACCATCGCCTCGATCGGGCAGTCCTTGCACAGGGCCGCCACCTCCACCATGGACACCCGTCCGGGTTTTCCGAGAACGGCCTGGGCCGTGGCCAGGCGTGCGAACACCAGCTGGTCGTCCTGGCTGCCCGTGGGTTCCAGCACCCCGGTCACCTCGAGCCGCCGGTCCGGCAAGGCCAACGGATCCCCCACCGACAGCCCGAGCACCCGGGCAGCCTCGGCACCCAAGACGACGCCGTCCGGTCCGGGCAGCTCACCCCGGACCCGCCACCACGGCTTCAGGATGCGGACCGCGCCGAAGTCCACCCCCGCGAGCAGCGCCCTTCGCCCCCCGCTATCGATCGTGCCCAACACCACCGGTCCGACTGCCGCCACGTTGCCGGCGTTCTTGATGGTCTGGATGCGCGCCAGATCGGCTTGCCGGATCTCCTCCATCTCGAACGACACCCCTCCGAGCTGGAGCCCCCCATAGGTGAGCGAGAGGTTCTCGGTCTTGGGGACGATGAGGATGTTCGCCCCGAACTTCTCGAGTTTGTGGTTGATGTCGGCGGTCATCGCCTCGACCAGGGTGAACAGGCCGACGGCGGTGGACACCCCCACCAGGAGCCCGGCCAGCACGAACGCCGCCTTGGCCCGGCGCCGCCTCAGGTTCAACAGCGCGATGTCCTTGAGCGTCATGGTCACCCTTCCTCCGGCAGGTCGAAGTACCTTCTGCCCTCCAGGATGTCGCTCACCCGGATCACCACCCTGCCCTCGCGGATCTTGCGGGCCAGGGGAGCGGGGTTGCATCCCCCTTTGACCTCGTTGACCTTAGCCGACGGAAAACGCCGGCGGCAGTTGCGGCACACCATGTCGTCGCCCTGCTGCTGATACCCCTTGCCGGCCGGCCAGCACGAGTCGCACGCGTCGAACGCCGCCCGGATCACCCCGTCGGAGCTCTTCAGTACGAAGTACCGAATCGTGGTCCCGTCGCGGGTCCGGAACTGAAAGAACCGGGCCTGGCCGTCGTCGAACTGGGCCGTGGGGAACGTGACCTCGCCGGCCTGGGCCGGGGTCGGTGCCGCCACCTCGGCAGCCGGCCCACCCCACAGCGCCCAGAAGGCGTACCCACCGCCCACCACCAGCGCGGCACAGGCGATCATCGCGAGCAAAGGCCCTTTCGACCTCTTTCTTGTTTCTTCCCCGAGCACCGCCGCCTTCTTGGCGGCGAGTTTGTCCTTGGAACGGCTGGTCTTCTGGCTCATGACTCCGTCTCTCCTCAGATTGAACCGGTTCGCGGCATCTCCGTGCTGGAAGGGGGCGGTCCGGGCGGACGGCCGCCATCACGTTCACGAGGCGCGCACTTCCCCCCCACCCCGCACGATGGCTTACATCCTCTGGAGTTGGAATGAAACCAACTCCCCTGCCCTGTGCCTGCGCGGCGAATCTCAATGCCCGGCTTCACGCCCGTCCGGAGGCAGGTCCCTTGCCCCACCCCCCGAGGAAACGCGCCCATTTTGTCGCCGGGCCAACAACCGGTGCCCCCGGCGTCAGGGCGCACTTCGGCATCCCCCCGGGGGCGCGGCTCAACAGAGGAAGGAGACGTTTCGTACGTACAGCTCGAGGGGGGGAGAGGCGCCGGAAGGGTGGATCCGCTCCGGCCCGAGGGGCCCGGCAGGGGGAACGAGCGCCAGCGGGACCGGGGCGACCCCAACCACATGGACCGAGGGGAAGAACGACACGGCCGCCACGGCCGCGTCGGGAACGCGGCCCCCGAGATCCTCATGGAGATCGCAAGGAATCGGGGCATGGCCGCAGCAGCAGGCCGGGGACGGTTCCTTCTCGACGCCATGCCCCGAAGGCATGGAGGCGCAGCACGGCCCCGCACACGCCGCAGCCCCTGGGGCTGCGAACCCCAGGAGCACCATTGCCACCACCAGGCAGGTTGCGACCCAACGCTGAACCAACGGCATCCTCGCCTTGAGCACTCCGTTCAAGTAGCTTCGGGCCTTCAGAAGGCTATCAACCCGGCAATATAAAATAGACGCGCTCACGCCCCTGATCGGGGGCAAGGGACCTGCCGGAGAGCCGGGTGCGGCCCCTTAGCTCGCCGCGCAGCGCCTCTGACGGTCGGACCGCGAAAGGGTTTGGATTCCACCG
>JAADGT010000190.1:2550-3861 GCA_013152215.1 Deltaproteobacteria bacterium | reverse complement strand
TACCTGGGCTCCCGGCTGCGGGCGGCCGCGGCCGACGCGGACCGGTTCCCCCGCCTGTCCCTGACCGCGTCCGGGGGCCGCACCAGCGCCGTGCTGCGGGACCTGGCCCTGGGCACGAACACGTTCTGGAACCTGATCGGCAACCTGACCCAGCCGTTGTTCGACGCGGGGCTGCGCGGGGCGAACCTGGCCGAGGCCGAGGCCCGGGCCGAGCAGGCCCGGCTGGCCTGGGGCCAGGCGGTGCTCACGGCCCTGCGGGAGGTGGAGGACGCGCTGACCGTGGAGCAGGCCCAGCGCCGCCGCCTGGCGGCCCTGGAGGAGAGCCTGACCCACGCCAGGCAGGCCGTGGGCACGGCCGAGATCCGGTACCGTCGGGGGCTGGAGGAGATCACCCGCACCCTGGTGGCCCGGGACACCCTGCTGGCGGCCGAGCTGGGGGTGGTGGAGGCCCGGCACGCCCTGCTCACCGCGAGGGTGTCCCTGTACCTGGCCCTGGGCGGCGACTGGGGCCACGAGGATGACGTGGCGGGGGGCGGCTAGGAAGCTGGGAAGCTCCATCAGGCCCCCCTGCGGGGCCCAACAACGGGGAGGGTAACATTCGTTGGTCCGGGGCTCATTGCCGGCGGCGGGGCATGGGGTCTGCTTCCGGCCGCGCGCGAAGCCGGGCATTGAGATTCGCCGCGCAGGCACGGGGCACAGGCGGTGGTTTCATGGCAGTTCGGTGGGGCACGAACGAATTCACGGTACGAGCGTGGGAGGCGCTGCGCGGCGAGCTAAGGAGCCGCACGCGGCTCTCCAGCAGACCCCATGCCCCCCGACTCCGAAGTCGAGACGAGCTTCGACCAACGACCGTAGACCGACGACCGTCGACCGAAGTTACTGGGAAGTCAGGAGGCTAGGAGGCGTCCCAACGTCCCAGCGATTCAACAATCCACACGAGGTTTTTATGGATAACCACCGGAAATACAGACGGATCTGCGTCATCATCCTGAAGATCCTTCTGCCCCTGGTGGCCCTGGGCGCGGGGGTGGTGGGGTTCAGGGCGCTGGTGGAGACCCGCAAGCCCCCGGTTCGGCAGGAGCGGGTGAGGCAGGGTCCCCTGGTGCGGGTCTGGAAGGCCCAGCCCGAGGACGTGCGGGTGGAGGTGACGGCCCACGGCACCGTGCGGCCCGCGGCGGAGATCGACCTGGTGCCCCAGGTGGCCGGCGAGGTGGTGGAGATCTCCCCCAACCTGGTGACCGGCGGCTTCGTGGCCAAGGACGAGGTGCTGGTGCGGATCGACCGGGCCGACTACGAGCTCCAGCTCCGTGC
>JAADGT010000190.1:0-2479 GCA_013152215.1 Deltaproteobacteria bacterium | reverse complement strand
CAGGTGTACGGCGAGGACCCGCCACCGGACGACGACAGCCTGCTGTTCCGGGGGCCCCAGCTCCGCCAGGCCCGAGCCGAGCTGGAGGCGGCCCGGGCCCGGGTGGCCACGGCCGAGCTGGCCCTGGAACGCACGGTGCTGCGGGCCCCGTTCGCCGCGCGGGTGCGCTCCGAGGCCGTGGACCTGGGCCAGTACGTGAGCCCGGGTAAGGCCGTGGCCCGGCTGTACGCCACCGACGCGGTGGAGGTGGTGTTCCCCGTGGCCACCGAGGACCTGGGCTGGATCGGCCGGCCCGACCCGAAGACCGGGCCCATGGCGGAGCTGGAGGGAACCTTCGGCCGGCCCGGCCGGTGGCGGGGCCGGGTGGTGCGAACCGAGGCGGTGGTGGACGAGGCGTCCCGCACCGTGGGGCTGGTGGTCCGGGTGCCAGACCCGTTCCGGCCCGGCCGGGTGCCGCTGCCGGTGGGGCTGTTCGTGACCGGCCGGATCCAGGGCCGGGTCCTGCGGGGGGTGTTCCCCCTGCCCCGCGAGGCCCTGCGGGAGGGCGGCGTGGTGTGGGTGGTGGACGGCGCGGGGCGGCTGCGGTTTCGGCCGGTGGAGGTGGTGCGCGTGGAGGGGGACCGGGCCCTGGTGTCCCGGGGCCTGTCGGCCGGGGATCGGGTGGTGGTGACCCGGGTGGATGCGGCCACCGACGGCATGGCCGTGCGGGTGGCGGAGGGCCGGCCGTGATCCCCGAGGTGAAGAAGGGCCCCATCGCCTGGTTCGTGGACAACCACGTGGCCGCGAACCTGCTGATGGTGTTCGTGCTCGCCGCCGGCGCCCTGACCCTGGGCACGATCCGGCAGGAGGTGTTCCCCGACATCGACCTAGATGTGATCTCGATCACGGTGGCCTACCCGGGGGCGAGCCCCGAGGAGGTAGAGGAGGCCATCTGCACCCGGATCGAGGAGCGGGTGGCCTCGGTGGACGGGGTCAAGAGCGTGGCCTCGCGGGCGGCCGAGGGGGTGGGCACGGTGTTTTTGGAGCTGGAGCGGGGCGTGGACGCGGGCCGGGTGCTCCGGGACGTGGAGAGCGAGGTGGACCGGATCACCACCTTCCCGGACGATGCTGAGGAGCCCGTGGTCACCCAGTTGACCCGCCGCCGGCAGGTGGTGGACCTGGTGATCTACGGCGATACGACCGAGCGCACCCTCAAGGTGCTGGCCGACCGCGTCCGCGACGACCTCACGGCCCTTCCCGAGCTGTCTCAGGTGGAGGTGCTGGGCACCCGGGACTACGAGATCTCCATCGAGGTGCCCGAGGCCAACCTGCGCAAGTACGGCCTCACCCTGTCCCAGGTGGCCGACGCGGTGCGGCGCTCCAGCCTGGACCTGCCGGCCGGCACCCTGCGCACCCGGGGCGGAGAGATCCTGGTTCGGACCAAGGGCCAACGCTACACCGGCCGGGAGTTCGAGCGGGTGGTGGTGCTGGCGCGGCCCGACGGAACCCGGGTGCTCCTGGGCGACATCGCCACGGTGCGCGACGGGTTCGCCGAGGACGCCGAGCGGATCACCCGGTTCGACGGCAAGCCGGCCGTGCTCCTGGAGATCTACCGCACCGGGGCCCAGGACGCCATCGAGGTGGCCGAGGCGGTCAAGGGCTACGTGGCCAAGCACGCGGCCGACCTGCCCGAGGGCGTGCGGCTGACCCTGTGGCGGGACCGCACCGACATCCTGAAGGCCCGGCGGGACCTGCTGCTTCGCAACGCGCGCCTGGGCCTGGTGCTGGTGTTCGGGAGCTTGCTGCTGTTCCTGGCGCCCCGGCTGGCGTTCTGGGTGACCATGGGGATCCCCGTGGCGTTCCTGGGCGCCTTGGCCCTGCTGCCCCACCTGGACGTGACCATCAACATGATCTCCCTGTTCGCCTTCATCCTGGCCCTGGGCATCGTGGTGGACGACGCCATCGTGGTGGGGGAGGGGGTGTACCAGCATCTGGAGCAGGGCCGGCCCGGCCCGGTGGCGGCCGTGCTGGGGGCCCGGGAGATGGCCGGGCCGGTCACCTTCTCGGTGCTCACCACGATCGCGGCGTTCGTGCCCCTGCTGTTCGTGGAGGGCACCATGGGCAAGTTCATGCGGGTGATCCCCATCGTGGTGATCGCGGCGTTCGCCCTGTCGCTCCTCGAGGCCCTGTTCGTCCTGCCGGCCCACCTGGCCTCGGTGCCGCCGCCCACGGGCCGGGCCGGCCCCCTGGAGCGGTTCCGCCGCCTGTTCGGCCGTGGGCTCACCTGGTTCGTGCGGGGCCCATACGCCTGGGCGCTCGAGCGGGCCGTGGCCTGGCGGTACCTCACCGTGGCCGGGTTCACGGCCGTGTTCCTGGTGACCGTGGGGTGGGTGGCGGGCGGACGGATCCAGTTCGTGTTCTTCCCCAAGGTGGAGTCGGACCGGGTCACGGCCAGCCTGGTCATGCCCGAGGGCACCTCCCTGGCCGAGACCGCGGCCGC
>JAADGT010000326.1 GCA_013152215.1 Deltaproteobacteria bacterium | reverse complement strand
CCATCGCGGCCGGCGCCGCCCTGGTGCTGGGCGAGAGGCTGAGGCTGCGGGCGGCCCTGGGCATCGGGGTGGCGGTGGTCGGCGCCTGCGTGGTGGTGAGCCGGGGCCATCCCCTGCAGGTCCTAACGGGGGGCGTGGGCCTGGGCGAGCTGTGCATCGCCGGCTGCGTGGTGTGCTGGACCGCCTACACCCTGATCGGCCGGAGGGCCCTGGCCGGCCTGAGCCCCCTTCAGGCCACGGCCGGGGCCTGCGTGGTCGGTGCCGCGATTCTCGCCGGCCCGGCCCTGGCAGGCGGCCTGGTCCACCGCATCGGAGCGTGGTCGGCCACGGCCTGGGCGAGCGCCCTGTACCTGGCCCTGGGGGGCACGGTGCTCGCGTTCGTGTGGTATTACCGGGGGGTGCAGGTCCTGGGCGCGGCCCGGGCCGGGGTGTTCATCAACCTGGTGCCGGTGAGCGGGGTGGTGTTCGGGTGGCTGCTCCTGGGCGAGCGGCTGGACCCCTCGCTCTGGGTCGGCGGGGCCCTGGTGGCCGCGGGCATCGCCCTCACCCGGAGCGGGGCCGGGGCTCCACCGCTTCGAACCGGTTCGTCCTGAGGTTTTTGCGCACCCGGAACGGGTCGAACACCCGTCCGTTCATGGCCAGGTACACCCCGGGCGGCAGGATCTGCACGGCGGCCACGGCGAACCCCAGGTTGAACGGCGCGTCCGTGGACCGGAACCGGCCCGGCTGGATCGCACCCGTGAGCACCACGGTCTTGCCGGGGATGCCGGCGAGCGCCCGGCCGGTCTCGGCCATGGTGTCGGTGCCGTGGGTCACCACCACCCGGGCCTCGGGGCAGCGCTCCACCGCCTCGCGGATCCGGGCCCGGTCCTCGGGCGTGATCTCCAGGCTGTCCTTGCGCATCACCGGCTCCACCTCGTACTCGAACGCCACCCCGGCCTCCCGGAGCACCTCCCCGGCCAGGGGCTCGCCCACCTCGTAGGTGCTCTTGGCGTCGAAGTACACCTTGTCGATCGTGCCCCCCGTGGTGATCACCCGAATCCGCACCGCTCGCCTCCCGATCAACGCGGCAACCCGTCTTCGTCATACCCGCGGATCTCGTCGGCCGGGCGCGGGTCCTGCACCGGGAACGAGGCGCGGTGACGAACGCTCACCGGGCCTCCCACTCTTTCAGGAACTCGGCCGGGGAGAGCACGCGAATCCCTCGATACGATTCCAGGGACAACAGGTGCCGGTCACCCGTCACGACCCTGTCCGCGCCAGCGGCCAAGGCCGCTTCCAAGACCCGATTATCGTCCGGGTCGTCGGGCACCGCGTCCACCGTCTCCTGGGGGGACACCAGGTAGAACGTATCCCGAAGGGCCTCGATGATCGCGGCCACCTGGGCCCCCGTCAGCCCAAACTTGGGGCGCAGCAGCACGGCCTCTACCTCCCAGCAGATGGCCAGCGACAGCGCTCCCGCGACCTTGCCCTCACTCACGAGTTCCAGCACACGCCGCGGAGGCCCCCCGAAAACAACGGCCGACACGATCACGTTGGTGTCACACACGATCCGGGTCAAGCCTCACCCGTTCTGTTCCCGGCGCTCCCGTCTGACCGCCGCAATCTCCTCCTGAACGTCCTCCGGTACGAGCCCACGATCTTGCCGCACCCGTTCGCCCAGATCGAAAATCCGTTCCCAGCGTTGCTGCCGTTCCAGGTACATCCGGGCTGCCTCCCGTAGGATCTCCGAGCGGCTTCTCGCCTCCTTTCGGGCCTCCTCATCGATCGCCGCCAGAAGCTCCGGCGGAAACGAGATGTTTACCGTTGCCACGCGCATGGTCCCAGCACCTCCCGGATCTGACTTTTCTGGAAACATACAATCCTTGTATGCCCCCGGCAAGCATGTAACTTCGGTCGTTGGTCGTCGGTCGGGGGCCTTCGGCCCGCTTGACGGCTTGGCGGCTTAAAAACCCCAGTACTTTCCAATCGCTCCATGCATAACTACTCGCTTCCTTGGCCATCGCCCGGCCCCGCAGCGATTCACCCCAGGCTCCTCCGTAGCCTCCGGACGAGGCCGTTCTCGGTCACGTAGGGAACCACAAGCTCGTACCGGACCCGGGTGATGGCCACGTAGGCGAGGTTCTTAGATCGTTCGTTACCCCAACGGTTTTCCGCCCCAGGGACGTCCATGGCGGGAGCACCCGTTCGAGAAACCGATCGGTCTTGCGTCCAACAGGCACATTCCACGCCAATTGGGGCTCACGCCCCGGCTCTTAGCCATTCGAGCTGTTCCCAAAGCCTCGACCACGTCTCTGCGTTTTGCTCGTCCGCTCCAGGGCACAGGGCCAAGGCGCCCACCCGGGCTCTGCCGCCCGCGGCCTCCCACACCGCGGTCTCCCGGCCCGGATACACCGCCAGCGCGCCCACCACGCCCAGGTCCAGCAAGGCGTCTCGGTAGGCGTGCACCTTGACGAGGTCATCCTCTTTGACCGTGCCCGAGCCAAAGGGCTCGTCCTCGCCGTCGAAGAAATCGCTGGCGCCGGCCGCTTTCCGGTACTTGGCGTCCAGCACTAAGCGCCGGTCTCCCAGGGTGACCACGAAGTCCGGCCGGAAACTCCCCCTGGAGTAAGCAGGAAGCCTCTTCTGGAACTCGAACACGCCGCCGTTCGGATAGACGAGCTTGAGCCCCTCGTAGACTCGAGCCTCGCGGGTCTCGGCCACGGTCAGCGGTGTGACCCGAACGGGCGGCCCCCAAAGCCGCTCCATGGCGTCGAGAAGGGTGAAGAGAACCCAGTACTCGTACACCGTGGCCACGTCCTTGGCCTCGCAGATCGCCCTGAGGTCCTCCGGATTCCACCAGATCCGGCTCGCTGCAAAGAATTCCAGGAAGTACCCGAACAGTTCTCGGTAACCGTCGCGCCGGGTGAGCACGGTGGACGACCAGGGGATTGCCCGCAACTCTCCCACGTCCTCGAAAAACCGATCCGCCAGCATCGCGTCCAGGAGCCCTGCGGCCTCATCCAGAAGCGGCCCAAACTCCCCGTTCAGGATCGAGGGCGTATCCGAGAACACCCGCTGGAACCCTGCCACCGCACCTCGGAGTTCGGTCAGGAAATGTTTGAGGAAGCGGTTCTCCGAGGTGTCATAGGTCCAGAACGTGCGGGCCGTGCGGATCTTCCGCGGGAACCGGAAACCCCCACGGGCCGGTCCCAGCAGCTTGGCCAGCGGCGTTTCGGCCAGGGGATGCCTCGGGGGCACCACGCCCAACCCGGCCGGGGACCCCGCTAGCGCGGCCACCGACGGAGTGGTGCCCGCAGCCCGTTCCACGGACACCTCGGACTCGTCGACCTCCAGGCGGCGGTGGGGGTCGCGGTGGACCAGGCAGAACAGGGCTTCCACGGTCATGGGCGCGGAAAATAGGATCCACAGCAGGTAGAGCAGGGCGGGGTACGAGAGCTTCGCGGGCGGCGTCCCTTCCCTCTCCCACGCGAAACCCGCCGGCGTGGCGAACGAGAACGCAACCTCCGGGATCCGCCGACACACCTCGTCGAACATCCGTCGGAACTGCCCGGGCGCCACCTTTTGGTTCACCACCTCGATGGGGATACCCCGGAACCTCGCCATCCCCACGAAGTTCCGGAGCAGAAACCGCCCTGCCTCCGGGCCCAGGTACTCCCCGAACGGCTCGAACTCCTCTGGTGTGAGGGGCCGGGGATGGCCGGGACGCAGCACCACGAAACAGCCCTCCCACTCTCGGGTACGCACCACGTCCGGCGCCCGGTCGAGCTCCGCCAGGGATTCCTCCTCCCAGCGCACCAGCATTGGCGCGAACGCGATCCCTTCCTCCGGAAACCAGGCCCCCTGGCGCATCGTCACTCGATGGCGCTCACGTAGCGCTGCTCGCACAGGATTCGGACCATGCGGTGGAGCTTTGCGGCCGATCGAGGCAGGCGGAACCCGCGCACCGCCCCGGGCTCCATCTCGGCCACCTCGGCGGGATCTGTCCGGCCCGCGTCCGCAAGCTTTTCGCAGAACCAGAAGAGCCGCGCCAACGGCCTCCCGAGCCGCTGGAGCGTCCCGTGGAACCGGGGCAGGATCTTTTGGAGCACCTGGAGATCCAGAAGGTTTACCAACTCTTCGTCGGTGGTGGTGCCGCCGCCCAGGCACACGAAACGGGCCATCTCGTTGGCCACCCGGTATCCGAAGTGCAAGTGGTCGGACGCCAAGAGGTCGTGCAGCGCCGGCAACGGGTTGGGCCCGCCGTGGCGGTGCCTCCACAGACGCTCGAACGCCTCGTAGTCGGCCCGCGTGGCCGGCTCGGCCGTGCCGACGAGTCTGCGAACGTCCGGGTCGAAGAACTCCACCACCGGAAACGGTTCCTCCCGAAGCCCTCCTTCCACATACCCCCGCAGATCCACCTCGTTGAACTCGATCACGTTGGCCCGATCGAGCACCTTGGGACTGAACATGTAGGTGGTTTCGTCCACGTTCACGGTGCCCGTAACATAGAGATTCTCCGGGATGACCAGGCGTGGTGGCACCCGCAGGTCCGCTCCCTCGTGCCCGGGCCCGGGAACCGCCCCGGGCTGATCATGCAGGCACAACGGCTCGCCCCTTCCGCCGAGCCGGCTCTCCATGCAACTCAGAAAGTCCGAGAAGTACTGCTCCACCTTGGCCAGGTTCATCTCATCCAGGATCACGAAATACGGCCGGGGCGTCCGCCCCTCCTCCCGTGCCCGGGCCAACTCCTCGTGAGCGCACAACAGCACCCGCAGGACCTCCGTGGGCTGGTACTGCTGGGTCAGGAGGTTGTAAAATCCGAGGATGCCCCGATTGTCGGTCCAGTCGGGCCTGACCGACACGAACGCGTGGCGGCCCTCCTCCCCTTCCGCCACGTACCGGGCGAACAACTGGGCGATCTTGGTCTTGCCTGTACCCGAGATGCCCGTGAGGATCACAAAGGGCTTCGTGGCCAGCGACAGCACGTAGCTCGTGATCACCGTCCGGGGAAAGTGGAACCCAGCCTCCTTGAAGTAGGCGTAGACATCTCCGGGCCTTGGCTCAGCTCCGGGAATCACGATGACATCCTCCGCTTCGTCGTAGTACATGCCCGCGAATCCGCCCCTACCCATCTTCCTCCTCCGCCCGGATTTCGTTGAGCCACTGGGGCAATGAAGCCCTCACCCGCTCGCGCCAGCCCTCGGCCCAGCGCCCCGCCCCCATCCCGGCCAGCCTGTCGAGCACGGTCCGCACCGGCACCCGAACCGCGGCGCTCCCTGCGAAATCCCTCAATACACGCTCGACGTCAGCCTTTGTCGGATACGGTACCGTCTCCAACGGGGACGCGCTGCCGAACGCCGCGTCACACAGCCGGTACACCCCCTCGAGTCCCTGCACCACCGCGTCGAGAAAGGCGGGCAATCCCCCCAATGGCTCCCATGCGGACAAATCCTCCGCCGCCACCCGAAACCCCAGGCGGTACCAGCCTCCGAACTGATCCTTGTGGAACTCGTCGCAGAACACGGCCGGCCCGCAGCCCAGCGCCCGCACTCTTTCGGTGACCCCCCGGCGGCGCAGCACCTGCATCGAGGTCTGCCCCCGAGGGATCATAAGCCCCCAGAAAATCTGCCGATCGAACTCTGGAACACGCTGGTGCCACCCCCTCCGGTCCCCGGTGATCTCGACCCGGCACCCCGCACCTTTCTTCACGCCTTCGAACCCCTCCAACCGCCAGACGTATTCTTTCTCGCCGGCCGGCAGCGCATAGATGCGGCACAAGTACTGGAAACGCTGCTTGTCCTTTTTCACGGATCGCGGTCCGGGCCGAAGCTCCAACCGGGCGCCTTCCAGCCTCCACCGCGCCTTCAAGGCCTCAAAGAGCCGTTGGCAGGTGGCCAC
>JAADGT010000199.1 GCA_013152215.1 Deltaproteobacteria bacterium | reverse complement strand
GCCCAGGCGTTCGGCCCACGCCTCGATCCGATCCGCGTCGCCCCGGGCCTCGGCCTGGCGCACGGCACGCCGGAACGCGGCCACGGCCAGGGCGAGCACGGCAGCGCCGGTGTGGTGCTTGCGCCGCTCGCGGGTGGTTCGGGAGTACACCCGGTACCGACCCCCCTCGTCCAGGACCCGGCGGTCCTTGACCATGCCCCCCTCCGGGAACACCACCACCCGGTGACCCCGGATCACCTCGGCCGCGAGGAACGCGAGCAGCCCCTCCTGGTCGTTGGGCACGGCGCCCAGCGCGGCCAGGTACCGGCCCAGGGGGCCGGTGGCCCGCACCAGCTCGGCCGCGGCCACGGTGCTGCAGTGGGCCCCGGTGTGACGGTGGATCAGGTAGGGGGGGATGAAGGTCTCGACCCGGGCGAAGTGGTTGAATACGAAGATGTCCCCTGCATCCAGTACCCCGGGGTCCCCGTTCAGCCGGATCCGCAGCCGCAGGACCCGCTCCAGTACGCCCAGGAGGCGGGCCGTCCAGTCGTAGGCCGCGTTCTCGATGTCGGGGGGGAGGGGGTCGGCCATGGGGCTCACCCTGGGGATGCCCGGCGCACCGCGGGTCACCGCTCCGGAAGGAACGGATCTTCGTCCGGGGCCAGGGCCTCGATCACGTCCGGCGGCAGCCGGGTGGGCCGGCCCGTGGGGCCGAGGCTGCCGTGCTCGGTGTGCCCGCGGGCCAGCACCGTGCCCGCCTCGTCCCGCACCTGGTAGGCGAACCGAACGCGGGCGCCCCGGGCGTGGACCACGGCGGTGGCGATGGTGACCAGGTCGTCGTACCGGGCCGGCCGCAGGTACCGGCACACCGCCTCGGTCACCGGGAGCTGGATGCCCCGGGCCTCCACCTCCCGGTAGGTCAGGCCCCGGGCGCGCATGTACTCGTTGCGGCCGATCTCGAACAGCCGCAGGTACGTGCCGTAGTACATCACCCCCATGTTGTCGGTGTCGCCGTAGATCACGCGGTAGGTGGTCTCGATCACCACAGCCGGTCCCTCCCGCTCATGTGGGCCACGAGCCGATGGGCCTCGTCCACCACCAGACCGGTGGCCCGGGCCTCGGCCTCGGTGAACGCCGCCCCCGGCCGGGTGGCCGGCCGGGTGGAGTCGTCCTCAAGCCAGGCAACCAGCCTCACGTAGGCTGTGCTCTCGTTGTCCTCATTCGGCAGCACCAGCAGCCGGTAGGGCTCGCCGCGCTCCTCCAGGGCCCGGCGCACCGGACCCACGACCCGGGCGTCGAAGTCCTCGATCGCCCGGACCTTGTGCTCGGGGTTGCCGGCGTGAGCCGCCTCGTCCGGGGCCTCTACGTGCATGAACCCGAAGTCCCCCCGCTCCAGCGCCGCCAGCAGGGCTGCGACCTTCCCCTCGTAGTCGGTGTCGATGTACCCCGTGGCCCCCGGGACCCGAGGAGCCTCGAGCCCGGCCAGGTGGGCGATGCCCTTGAGAAGATCCACGGCCGAGACCACCGCGCCCGACAGCCCGAACCGGGACCGGTAGGGCTCCAGGGTGGGGCGCCGGCCCTGACCCCAGAGCCACACGGAGTTGGCCTCCTTCTGGCCCCGCTCCCGGCGGGTTCGGTTCACCGGGTGATCCTTGAGGAGGATCTGGCTGCCCGTGATCAGGTGCACCAGCTCCTCGGCTCCCTCGCCCCGGGGCAGGTGCTCGTGGATCGGCTGGCCCTGGATGTCGTGGGGCGGCGTGGTGCGTGCGCCGTCCCGGCCGTTGCGCCAGACCATGAGGTGGCGGTAGCCCACCCCGGGGTAGAACTCGAACCCGTCGTCCCCGAGCTCCCGGGCCAGGGTCTGTACGATCGCGCGGGCCTCCTCCGACGAGATGTGGCCGGCCGAGAAGTCGTCCATGTACACCCGGTCGGTTCCCGGCAGCAGGGTGACCAGGTTCATCCGGTACGCCACGTCGTCCGGGCCCAGCTCCACGCCCATGGCGGCCGCCTCCAGGGGGGCCCGGCCGGTGTAGCACCGGGCCGGGTCGTACCCGAGCACCGAGAGGTTGGCCACGTCCGAGCCCGGCGGCAGGCCCGGCGGCACGGTGCGGGCCAGGCCCAGGTCCCCCTGTCGGGCCAGGGCGTCCATCTCGGGGGTGCGGGCCGCCTCCAGCGCCGTCCGGTCGCCGTAGCCGGGGTGACGGCGGTCGGCCATGCCGTCCCCCAGCAGCACCACCACCTTCACAGGGCGCTCTCGATGCGGATCAGGGAGGGCCGGCCCAGGGTGACGCCCAGGGAGTCGATCTCGCCCAGGGCGTGGCGCACGTCGGCCTCCCGGGCCTCGTGGGTCATGATCACGAGCGGCACGGCCTGGCCGGCGTCGCGGCCCTTCTGGACCACGCTCTCGATGGAGATGCCGTAGGCGCCCAGCACCCCTGCGATCTTCGAGAGCACGCCGGGCCGGTCCAGCGCCGTGAACCGCAGGTAGTACTGGCACACCACGTCCTCGATGGGCTTGAGCGTCGCCGGCTCCAGGGACTCCTCCGGAAACGCGCGGGCCGGTACCCGACACGAGCCGCCCTTGGTCAGGTTCCGGGCGATGTCCACCACGTCGGCCACCACCGCGCTCGCCGTGGCCCGGCGTCCGGCGCCCTGGCCGTAGTAGAGGGTGGGGCCGAGGAACTCGGCCTCCACGAACACCGCGTTGTACACGCCCCGCACGTCGGCCAGCAGGTGGTCCGAGGGGATCATGGTGGGGTGCACCCGCACCTCCACCCGGCCGCCGTCGCGCTTGGCGATGCCCAGCAGCTTGACGTCGTACCCGAAGTCTGCGGCGTACTCGATGTCCTGCGGCGTGAGGTCCCGGATGCCCTCGGTGTAGGCCTGGTCGAACGGCACCCGGCATCCGAAGGCCATGGAGGCGAGGATCGTGATCTTGTGGGCCGCGTCCACGCCGTCCACGTCGAAGGTGGGGTCGGCCTCGGCGTATCCCAGCCGCTGGGCCTCCCGGAGCACCCGGTCGAACGACTCGCCCTTCTCCTTCATCTCGGTCAGGATGTAGTTGGTGGTACCGTTGAGAATGCCGTACACCCGGTCGATCCGGTCGGATGCCAGCCCCTCGCGCACGGCCCGGAGGATCGGGATGCCGCCGCCGACACTGGCCTCGAACCCCACGTCCACTCCCTTGGCCCGGGCCTCGCCGAAGATCTCGTCGCCGTGGACCGCGAGCAATGCCTTGTTGGCCGTGACCACCGACTTGCCGGCCCGGATCGCCTCGAGCAGGAAGGTCTTGGCCGGCTCGTACCCGCCGATCAGCTCCACGACCACCTGGACCTCTGGGTGCTCGATCACCTCCCGGGCGTCCGTCGTCATGAGCGACCGGTCCACCTGGATCCCCCGGTCGGAGTCCAGGTCCTTGTCCGCCACCTTGACCAGCCGAAGCCCGAATCCGAGCCGGCGGGCGATCTCGTCGGCGTTCTCCAGAAGGACCTGGACCACGCCGGCGCCCACCGTTCCCATGCCGATGACCCCAACGCCGATTTCGTTCATGTGGCTTTTCTCCGCTCGTCTTGAAGGCTAGGAAGCGCAAAAGGCTAGGAAGCTAGAAGGCTAGAAAGCTGGAATGCTAGGAGGCCATGAAGCCAAAAACTCTGGGCCTGCGGCCCTCTGGGCGGTCAGTGTCATGGAACTCAAGAAAGCATATCGCGTGCGACGGTGGGGCAGGGGGCTCCGACGAAGCGCGACGGCCGAGCAGCCCGGGCCACCCGACGTAGGTGAGCGGCCGCGGCGCGTGCTCTCACGCGCCG
>JAADGT010000176.1 GCA_013152215.1 Deltaproteobacteria bacterium | reverse complement strand
TACGTGGTGGCCTCGTTGGAGGCGGCTCTGTGGGCGTTCCACCGGTCCGGGAGCTTCCGGGAGGGGTGCCTGCTGGCGGTGAACCTGGGGGACGACGCGGACACCACCGCGGCCGTGTACGGTCAGATCGCCGGGGCCTACTACGGGGCGTCGGGCATCCCCGGTGAATGGCTCGAGCGGCTGGCGATGGCCGATCTCATCCGGGAGACGGCGTTGCAGCTGATGCCGTGAGGTCCGGGGGACTTGCCGACCTGCAAAGGCTTCGAAGAAAAGGCCCGCCCCGGACGTTGCCGGGGCGGGCCTTCGTGCTTCTGGACGCCAGGAGCAGGATCAGAACCAGAAGCTCACGTTCGCCGCGAACAGGTGGGCCTCGCTTTTGTATTCACCGTCCTGGTGGTCGTTGGACACGCTTCGGTCCTTGAACAGCACGGCCATGTACGCCAGGTCGAGCGCCCCGTGCTCGTTGTGCCAGCCCAGCCCGAGGGTGACGTTGTGGCGGTCCGAGTCCGGGAGATCGGGCCCCAGGGTGTCGTCGGGCACCGGGGTGTTGTCGTAGGCGTACCCGGCCCGCAGGTCCAGGTTGTCGTTCACCGCGTACTGGGCCCCGAACCGGAAGGTCCAGGTGTTCTCCCAGTCCTTGGGCAGGGTCTCGTCGTGGAGGACCGTCTCGTCCTCGAAGTCCAGGGTCAGCTCGTCGTACGAGCTCCACCCGAACCGGTCCACGTCGAACTCGAAGGTGAGCTTCTTCGTGGGCCTCCAGGCCACCGCGAAGCTCCAGGTGTCCGGGAGGGTGATGTCCGTGGAACCGTCGGTGTTGACGTGGCTGGGAAGCCCCAGCACGTCCTGGGCCTTCTGGCTCACCATGAGGTCCGCGTCGCCGTCGTCCACCTCGATCTTGATGCGGCTGCGGTACGAAACTCCGAAGGACCAGGTCTCCGAGGGCTTCCACAGCAGGCCGAAGTTGAAGCCCCAGCCGTCACCCGTGCCTTCGATCTCCAGGTCACCCACGTTCAGGTTGATGGGGTTTCCCGCGCCGTCGTACACCGTGGTGTACGGCGCGTTCTCCAGCCACAACGTGGCATAGGTGTAGTCCACCCCGAAGGCGATGCCGAGGTTCTTCCACTGGAACGCCACCGTGGGGTTTACGTTGATGGGCTTGATCGCCACTTCCTTGACGTCGTCCCGGAAGGGGCTGGTGGTGTCCCAGCGTTTCGCCAAGGGGTACAAGGAGTTGATGCCGATCCCGAAGGCCACGGGCGCCGACTCGAGCTTGGTGGTGGCGTAGATGTTCGGAGGGAAGAAGATGTCGGGCCGGGCGCTCTGCTTGCCAGAGAACTCCGAGCCGCTCACGTTCTTGTCCCCCAGCCAGGTCTTCCCCTCGAACTCGGTCTCGGGCACCTGGATGATGGTCACGCCCAGGCTCATCTGGCTGCCTGTTTGGAAGGCGAGGCCGGCCGGGTTGTAGAAGATGGCCGAGGGGTCGTCGGCCTGGGCCACGAAGGCGTTGGCCATGCCCATGGCCTTGGCGCCCTGCTCGCGGATGTGGAACCCCGCCGGGAAGGCGGGGGACGAAAGCCCCAGCACCGCGAGCCCGGCAACCCAAGTCGTCCAGTTGCGTCTCATCGTCTCTACCTCCTGAAAAGGGATAAGGATCAGGCTTCGGTGCCTCAGTCACCGGCCGGCGCCAGGAAGAACGCCGCCTGGGCTTGGGCGCCGGAGGTGGCGTTCAACTGCAAGGCGTCGTCGTAGAGGGTCTCCGGGTAGTAGGGGATCCGCTCGCCGGTTTCGGTGTCCACGGTGGCCGGGCTCAGCAGGAAGCTGTGGACGATGGGCTTGCCGGAAACGCCGTACTGGTAGGCACCGGCGACCGGCGCGGGCATGGTGGCGAAATCCCCCCCGGCGATCGCTTCCGCGTCGATCGTCTCCGGATCCACCTCGGTGACGTCGCCGATCCCGATGCCGTTCAGGAACGCGCGGCTGGCCACGTCGGTGACCACCGGGTCTCCGTAGGCGAACACGGCCAGCAGTTTGTCGGTGCCGTTGTCCTGTCCGATTCCCATGTAGGCCCCGTCCACCGGATCCATGAGCCACTGCACGATGTTCAGGAACACGTAGTACTCGGTGGTGCCTTTGGTGAACCCGAGGCTCCCGACCAACGCCTGGAGGTCCGGCAGGGAGCTGGCGTCCAGCACGTTGGCCAGGCCGGCCGAAGGACTGGAAAGGAGGATCTTCTCCGGCCGGTCGTCGGCGTTCAGGAATACCGACCCAATGATCGAACCCAGGGAGTGGGCGAGAAAGCGGGGTGAGGTGAGGTCGGCGGCCTCGTCCCCGTCGAGGTCCACACCGGCCTGGATCACGTCCATGGCCTCCCACAGGTCGAGGGCAGCCTGGTACACGTTGGCCCGGTCGGCCAGGAGGTTCGCGGTGAAGAACTCCTCGCCCTCCACGGCGCGATCACCGTGGAGCGGTGCGTCGATCGCAAAGGTGGCGAGACACGCCTTCGCCAGGGAGTTGGCGAGCGCGAAGGCGTCCTCCTTGCTCCGGCCCAGGCCGTGCTGGAACAGCACCGTGGTGTAGGGGGCGGGACCGCAGTTCTCGGACGAGGGGGTCAGGAGCACGAAGGGCACGTCGGCTCCGCTGGGACCGGTCTCCGCGGTCAGCGTGCTCAGAACCGGCGAGCTGAACTTGCCGAAGTAGACGGATCCCAGCGCATCGTTGGGAACCAGCCCCGTGAGGCCTGCGCCGTCCCATACGACAGAGGGGGGCAGGGGGACCGGCGTCGACCCGTAGGTCTCTTCCTCCCCAGGCTGCTTCCACTGGAGGTCGTTGGCGAGGTCCGGCCAGAGGGTGCTCGCGCCCTTGAAGGTGGCTACCGTGGCCTCGAACTGGCTGTAGGGGAGCTCCAGCGCCTCGGGGGTGCCCGCCGTGAGCGCGGCCGTGATCGTCGCCTCGTCCGCCAGCGTCAGGGTGGAGTCCGCGGTGTGGAAGGTCCAGAGCAGGAGCACGTCCCCCCGGCTCCATCCGAAGTTGCCTTCCAGGGCCGGGAACAGCTGGGCGTCGAACCCGGCCCGCAGGTCCTCGAGCCGCTCGAACGCGGTCCCAACCAGGGACTCCTGGCTCTTCAGGGCGTTCATCACGGGGCTGGGCTCCACCGGGAACCCGTTCTCGTCGAGGAGCCCGGTCTTGATCGCCACCGCATAGTACCCGCCCGCGGAGAACGGGGCCTTCGGCACCAGCTTGAGAACGCCCTCCTCCTCCACCGCCGTGAAGTCCGCCTGGGTGCGGGGGGCTTCCTGGGCATCCAAACGGAACACGTACAGCTGCAGCGTGGACTCGTCCACGGCCCCCGACACCGGGATGGTGAGAAACATGTTGGGGGAGAGCCCCTGGATGCCAAGCGCTTCGATCACCTGGGCGAGCTGCACCAGGGCCGGATCGGCGTCAGCATCGAGGCTGAGCTCGACCTCCGGGTCCCCATCTGCCAGCCAGACCAGGTCGTTCGGGAGGGGCATGATCTCTTGGGTGGGGTCGTAGACAGCGGTCACCTTGGGGGTGCCGGCCGGTGTGGTCGGCGTGGGTGCGGGTTTGGGCGCGACGTTGTCGTCGGGCGGGGAGCCGCAGGCCGCGAGCGCCAAGGCCGCGGCAACGGGCAGGGCGAGCAACCGGACCGTTCGTCTCATGGAACCCTCCTTTGTGTAAGAGTGGTGAACGGGCCTTTGTGTCTTGTAAACGATGTTTGAGGCCAGAATCCAGCGAAAAAAGGGAGGAGCCGGACCGGGTCCGGCCCCTCCGTCGTGAGGGCTTACCAGATCACGCGCTCCATCTCCACCAGCTTGGCGGCGATGGTCTCCCGGGCGGCCACCAGGTTGGCCGGGGTGCGGCGCACCAGCCGACGAAGCGCCGCCAGCATGGTCATCAGGGTGTCGCCTTCCTCGATGCCGGCCAGGGCCTCGCGGGCCGTGGCCTCGGCCGTGGTCACGGCCTCCTCGCACACGATCCGGGCCGCGGCGATCGGCAGGGCCAGCCTGTCCTCGCCCCGCTTGGCCGCGTCCTTGAGCACCCGCAACACGGTGGACTCGGCCGCGTAGGCCTGGATGGCCAGGTCGGCGATCCGCAGCAGCACGTTCTGCTGCTCGGCCAGCCCCTTGCCGAACTTCTGGGCGGCCACGCCGGCCACGAACAGGCAGATCTTCTTGAGGTTGGCCACGAGCCGCTTCTCGGCGTCCAGCAGGCCCAGGTCGGCATCCATGTCGAGGCTGGGGATGCCCATCAGCTCCTCCTGCAGGGCCTGGGCCGCCTGGAACAGGGGCACCTCGCCCTTCATGGCCTTCCGGAGGAGCATGCCGGGCACCAGGAGCCGGTTGATCTCGTTGGTGCCCTCGAAGATCCGGTTGATCCGGCTGTCGCGGTAGAACCGCTCGGCCGGGTACTCGGCGCAGTAGCCGTAGCCGCCGTAGGTCTGCACGGTCTGATCCACCACGTAGTCCAGCACCTCGGAGCCGAACACCTTCACGATGGCGCACTCGACGCTGTACTCCTCGATGGCCTGGAGGGCGGCCTCGTCGTGGCCCCCACCGCTCAGGGACAGGAGCTGATCGATCAGGCCCACGGTCCGGTACACCGTGGACTCGGCCGCGTAGGTGCGGGCGTACATCTCGGCCAGCTTCTCGCGGATGGCCCCGAACTCGGCCAGACGCCGGCCGAACTGCTTGCGCTCCAGGGCGTAGGCCAGGGCGTGCTCCAGGGCCCGCTTGGAGCTGCCCACGGCGCCCGCGCCCAGCTTGAACCGCCCGATGTTCAGGATGTTGAAGGCGATCTTGTGGCCCTTGCCGATCTCGCCGATCACGTTCTCCACCGGCACCTTGGCGTCCTCGAAGATCACCGTGGTGGTGGAGGAGCCGTGGATCCCCATCTTGTGCTCTTCGGGCCCGATCTTGAGGCCCGGCGTGTCCTTGTCGAGCACGAACCCGGTGAACTGCTCGCCGTCGATCTTGGCGAACACGGTGAACACGTCGGCGAAGCCGCCGTTGGTGATGAACTGCTTGGTGCCGTTCAGGATGTAGTGCTTGCCGTCCTCGCTGAGCACCGCCTTGGTCCGGATGGACAGGGCGTCGGACCCGGCCGTGGGCTCGGTGAGGCAGTAGCACCCCACCAGGGACCCGTCCGCCAGGCCGGGCAGGTACTTCTTCTTGAGCTCCTCGGTTCCGTAGTACACCAGGGGCAGGGTGCCGATGCCCACGTGGGCCCCGAACGCCACGGAGAACGAGCCCTGGCCCGACATGTTCTCGGTGACCAGAGCGCTGGAGGCCTTGTCGAGGCCCAGCCCGCCGTACTCCTCGGGCACGTCGGCCATCAGGAGGCCCAGCTCGCCCGCCTTGCGCAGCAGCTCGGGCACGACCCCGGGCTTCTTCTCCTCGATCTCGTCGTTGCGGGGGATCACCTCGTTGTCGATGAAGTCCCGGGCCGTCTTGGCGAACTGGAGCTGCTCCGAGGTGAAGTCCTCGGGGGTGAACACCTCCTCGGGGGTGGTCTCGCGGACCAGGAAGCTGCCGCCTTTGACGTAGTTCTCGCTCATGGTCGAATCCTCCCTCTCGATCGGCTGGCTAACGCTGGAGATTCTCGAAGATACCGGCGGCGCCCATGCCGCCTCCGATGCACATGCTCACGATGCCGTACCGGGCCTTGCGCCGCTTCATCTCGTGGAGCAGGGTGGCCGTGAGCTTCGCCCCGGTGCACCCCAGGGGGTGGCCCAGGGCGATGGCCCCGCCGTTCACGTTGACGATCTCCGGGTCGATCCCGAGCTCCCTCACCACGTACAGGCTCTGGCTGGCGAAGGCCTCGTTGAGCTCCACCAGGTCGATGTCCTTGAGCTCGAGGCCGGCCACCTTCAGGGCCTTGGGGATGGCCACCACCGGCCCGATGCCCATGACCGCCGGGTCCACGCCGCCCACGCCGAACGACACGAACCGGGCCAGGGGCTCCAGGCCCAGGGCCTGGGCCTTGTCGGCGCTCATCACCACCGAGATGGCCGCGCCGTCGGACATCTGGCTCGAGTTGCCGGCCGTGACCGATCCGCCCTGGCGGAACACGGGCTTCAGCTTGGCCAGCCCCTCCAGGGAGGTGTTCCGGCGGGGCCCTTCGTCCTTGTCGTGGACGAACGAGGTCTCCTCGGGCTTGCCGTTCCTGCCGGGCCGGTACCGGGTCACCGGCACGGGCACCAGCTCCTCGGCGAACCGGCCGGCGTCCTGGGCCGCCAGGGCCTTCTGGTGGCTGGCCAGGGCGAAGGCGTCCTGGTCCTCGCGGCTGATGCCGTAGCGCTCGGCCACGTTCTCGGCCGTGAGCCCCATGTTCAGGTACGAGTCGGGCACGCTCTGCACCAGGTCGGGGTTCACCATGATCTTGTTGCCGGTCATGGGGACGCGGGTCATGCTCTCCACCCCGCCGGCCAGGACCACCTCGGCCATGCCGGTCATCACGGCCTGGGCCGCCATGGCGATGGTCTGGAGGCCGGAGGAGCAGAACCGGTTCACGGTCTGCCCCGGCACGGTGTCGGGGAGCCCCGCCAGCAGCAGGGCCAACCGGGCCACGTTGAGCCCCTGCTCGGCCTCGGGAAACGCGCACCCCAGGATCACGTCGTCGATCTCGGCCGGGTCCAGGGCGGGGACCCGCTCCAGCGCCCCCTTGATGGCCACGGCCGCCAGGTCGTCGGGCCGCACGGTGGACAGGGCCCCCTTGAAGGCCTTGCCCACCGGCGTGCGCACGCTCGAAACGATCACTGCCTCACGCATGGATGATCTCCTTCCAGAAACAAGAGGCTAGAGACTAGACCTCTGGTTCGAAACAGTCCGGAGCCTTCCGGCTTCCCAGCCTTCCAGCTTTCTAGCCTTCCAGCTTTGTTCAGTTCCGCAGGGGCTTTCCGGTCTTCAGGATGTGCTGGATCCGCTCCAGGGTCTTGCGCTGGGCGCACAGCTCCACGAAGCCCCGCCGCTCCAGCTCGAGCAGGTAGTCCTCGGTCACCTCGGTGCCGGCGTCCACCTCGCCGCCGCACAGCACCCAGCCCACCTTCTCGCCCACCACGGCGTCGTAATCGGTGATGAACCGGCCGCTCTTCATGTTGTGGAGCATGGACCGGATGTTCGCCAGGCCGTCCCGGCCGAGCACCTTCACGGTCTCGGGCCGGGTCAGGGGCTGCCACCCGGTCTCCAGCAGGTCCAGGGCGGCCCGCTTGGCGTCGTGGATCAGGTGCTCCCGGTTCAGGGTGATCCGGTCGCCCTGGCGCAGGAACCCGAGATCGAACGCCTCCCGGGCGCTCAGGCTGACCTTGGCCATGCCGATGGCCTCGAACGCCTTGCGCACGAACGGCATGGGGTCGGCGCCGGTGCCCTCGGGGTACCGGCTCATCCAGCGCAGGAGCAGCTCCTTGGTGCCGCCGCCCGCGGGCAGCAGGCCCACACCCACCTCCACGAGCCCCATGTAGGTCTCGAGGCTGGCCTGGACCCGGTGGCTGTGGAGCACCACCTCGGCCCCGCCGCCCAGCACCCGGCCGAACGGGGCGGCCACCACGGGCACCGGCGCGTACTTCAGGGCCATGGTGGCGTTCTGGAACGCGCGCACCATGGCGTCGATCTCGGGCAGGTTGCCCTCCAGGGCCTCGAACAGGAGCATCATCAGGTTGGCGCCCACCGAGAAGTTCTCGCCCTGGTTGCCCACCACCAGCGCGTCGAACCGGGTGCCGGCCTCGGCCATGGCCTTGTGGATCGCCTGCATGATGCCGCCGCCGATGGCGTTCATCTTGGAGTGGAACTCCAGGCAGGCCACGCCGTCGCCCAGGTCGATCAGGCTGGCCTCGGGGTTGCGGTACCACTCCCGCTCGATCCGCTTGAGGTCGGCCAGCACCGTCACCCGCGGCCGGGCCTCCAGGGGCACGTGGGCCTTGCGCACGGGGTCCCAGATCTTCACGTCCAGGCCCTCGCGCACGTAGAAGCTCGGGGTGTCGGACTGGGCCAGGGCCACGATGCCCTCGGGCACGTCACGGCCCTCGGCCTGCATGCGCTCCACGGTCTTCTTCACGCCCAGGGCGTCCCAGATCTCGAACGGGCCGATCTCCCAGCCGAACCCCCAGCGCATGGCCCGGTCCACGCTCGCGACGTCGTCGGCCACGTCGGGGATCCGCCGGGCCGCGTACAGGAGCGTCTCGGCCGTGACGTCCCAGGCGAACGTGCCGGCCGGGCCCTTGTCGAACACCAGCCGGGCCACCCGGGCGCCGGGCTCCTCGATGTTCTTGACCTCGGCGAGCACCGGGAAGTTCGCCTTCTCCTTGGGCCGGTACTCCAGGGTGGCGGGGTCGATGACCAGGGTGGTCTTCTTGCCGTTCTCCTTGACCCGCTTGTAGAAGCCGGCCTTGGCCTTCATGCCCAGCAGGCCCTTCTCGATCATGGTGCCGAGCCAGGCCGGAATCTCGAACACCTCCCGGCGCTCGTCGTCGGGCGCGCCCTCGTACTGGGTGCGGGCCACGTGGGCGAGCACGTCGAGCCCCACCAGGTCGGCCGTGCGGAACGTGGCCGACTTGGGGCGGGCCAGGGCCGTGCCGGTCAGGGCGTCCACCTGCTCCACGGTGAGGCCGTGCTTCTCCATGGCCCGCAGGGTGTAGAGCATCGAGAAGATCCCGATGCGGTTGGCGATGAAGTTGGGGGTGTCCTTGGCGAACACCACGCCCTTGCCGAGGCGCTTCTCGGCGAAGGCCGCGAACTCCCGCAAGAGCCCCTCGTCCGTGGTCCGGGCGGGGATCAGCTCGAGCAGGTGCATGTACCGGGGCGGGTTGAAGAAGTGGGTCCCGAAGAACCGGGGCCGCAGGGCCTCGGGGAGCGCCTCGGCCATGGCGTTCACCGAGAGCCCCGAGGTGTTGGTGGTGAGCAGGGCCCCCCCTTTGAGGTGGGGCGCCACCCGCTCGAACAGCGAGACCTTGATGTCGAGCCGCTCGACCACGGCCTCCACCACCCAGTCCACGTCGGCGAGCTTTTCGAGGTCGTCCTCGAAGTTGCCCGGGGTCACGAGCCGGCCGAGGGACCTGTGGGCGAACGCGGCCGGCTTGGCCTTGAGGGCGTTCTCCAGGCCCTTGCGCGCGAACCGGTTTCGCACCTCGGGGGAGTCCAGGGTCAGGCCCTTCTTCTTCTCGTCGTCGGTGAGCTCCTTGGGCACGATGTCCAGGAGCAGGGTGGGGATGCCGGCGTTGGCCAGGTGCGCCGCGATGGCGCTTCCCATCACGCCGGCACCGAGCACGGCAGCCTTACGGATTGGGGGCATGGCAACTACCTCCTTTCGACGGGGTCGTCGGAAAACAAGCCTCTCGCCCGGATGGAACGGTTCATTCGGAACGAGAGGGTGCGCGGATGCCGTTCAGGATCAGGTCGATGATCGGATCGGCCTTGGGTTTGAGGGGCCCTCGCCGGGGGTTGAGGACCCAGGCCGACACCGTCTCATCGATGGTGCCGAACAGGGCCCGGCGCATCACCCGGGTGGGGATGTCGGTGCGCACCAGACCCGCCGATTTGGCCTCTTCCAGGACCTCTTCGATCTTCCTGGCGTAGGCCCGCAGGGGGCCGGCGATGGCCTGGCGGATCGAGGCGTCGGGCTGACGGAGCTGGAGCTGGAGGAACGCGGCCAGCTCCGGGTCCCGCTCCATCACCTCCAGGTGGCGTTCCACCAGGCAGCGGATCTTTTCGAGGGGGTCGCCGAGGGAGGCCAGGTCCTGGTCCAGCTCCTCGAGGATGCCCTGGAGGACGTGCCGGAAGGCGCACACCAGCAGGTCCTCCTTGCCCTTGAAGTACAGGTAGATCGTGCCGTCGGCCACGCCGGCCTCCCGGGCCACTTGGGCCACGGTGCACTGGTGGTACCCGTGGCGGCTGAAGGCCCGGACCGCGGCCTCCAGGATCTGGCGCTCCCGCTCGGCCTTCCGTTGGTTCGCAGCGGCCACCCCCTAACCCTCCTCGTACAGGGCTTCGAGTTCCTTCCTGTAGTGCTCGGTGATGATCTTCCGGCGCATCTTCAGGGTGGGGGTCACCTCGCCCTGATTGGCGGCGAACTCGTGGTCCAGCAGCACGAACTTCTTCACCGACTCGTACGAGGCCAGCTGGGCCTTCTGCTGGGTCTCCTGGATCAGGCGGTGGTAGAAGTCCTGGACCTGCGGATGGGCGACCAGGTCCTTCAGGGACGAGTACGAGATGCCCTTGAGCTCGGCGTAACGCTTGAGCCACTCGAAGTCGGGCACGATCAGGGCCGAGATGAACTTCTTCTTGTCGCCGTAGAGCATCGCCTCTGAGATGTACTTGCTCATCTTCAGGATGTTCTCGACCTTCTGTGGCGCCACGTTCTTGCCGCCGGCCGTGACGATCAGGTCCTTCTTGCGGTCGGTGATCCGCAGGAACCCCTCGCGGTCGAGCTCGCCGATGTCCCCCGTCATGAAGAACCCGTCGGAGGTGAACACCTCGCGGGTCTTCTCCTCGTCCTGGAAGTACCCCGGGAACACGCTGGGTCCCTTGACCAGGATCTCGCCGTCGTCCGCGATCCTGACCTCCAGGTTCGAGAGCACGGGCCCCACGGTGCCGATCTTCCAGCGCCTCGGGGTGTTCACGGCGATCACCGGGGAGGTCTCGGTGAGCCCGTACCCCTCGTAGATCCGGATGCCCATGGCCAGGAACGCCTTGGCCAGCTCGGGAGAGAGCGGGGCGCCGCCCGAGATGAAGAACCGCATGCGCCCGCCAAGCCGGTGGCGGATCTTGGAGAACACGATCCGGTCGGCGACCGCGTGCTTGATCTTCAGGCCCAGCGGGAGGGGCTCCTTGCGGGCGATCACCTCCCCGGCCTCGCGGGCCACCTTGAGGGCCCAGAACGTGAGCATCCGCACCGGGGCCGGGGCCTCGGCCGCCTTGGCCTGCACGCCCGCGTACACCTTCTCGAAGATGCGCGGCACGCTCACGGCTACCGTGGGTCGGACCTCGCCGAAGTTGTCGGCCACCGTCTGGATGCTCTCGGCGTAGCCGACGGTGGCGCCGGTGTAGAGCATCAGGTAGTACCCGGCCATCCGTTCCAGGATGTGGGCCAGGGGCAGGTGGGCCAGATGCACGTCGTTCGGTCCGATGTCGAACTCGGCGAGCGAGGCCTCGACGTTGGCCGTGATGTTGCGGTGGGTGAGCATCACCCCCTTGGGCTCGCCCGTGGTGCCCGAGGTGAAGATGATGGTGGCCACGTCGTCCGGCTTCAGGGCGGCGAGACGCTCGTCCACCACCGATCCGTCCACGTCGTCGCCCCGGGCGGCCAGCGCCTCCAGGGACACCACGTCGGGTCGGTCGATTCCCTGGATCGCCTCGGGCTCGAACACCACCAGGAGCTCCAGCCCTTCCACCTCGTCGAGGAGGGGGAGGCACTTCTCCACCTGCTCGTGGTCCGACACGAACAGCACGCGGGTGCCGCTTCGCTCGAGCAGCTTCTTGACCTCGGGCCGGGTGAGCGAGGGGTACAGGGGCACACACACTGCGCCCGCCGTCAGGATGCCGGTGTCGGCCACGGCCCACTCGTACCGGCTGTGGCTCAGGATCGCCACCCGGTCGCCGGTCTGGATGCCCCGGCCGGCCAGGGCCCGGGCGATGCGGGTGGCGAAGGTGTAGTATTCGCTCCACGTGACCTCATGGTATGCGCCCCCCCGCTTCACCAGGAAGCAGCGGTTGTGGGTCCACCGGTCGTGGCGTTCGCGGATCATCTGGGGTAGGGTCATGGGCCTTCTCCTGAATGAATGTTCATTCGGGGGCGGGATGCTAGATGAATGAGCCCTCAATGTCAACCCAAGTAAACTGGGTTTTGGGGAAAAGTCCAGGGCCGAATTTGCCGGGGCTGAAAACTCTTTGAAATTCCGGCATAACTCACCAACGACGGAGGAGGCTTCGCCTCTCGACCCGATCTCTGTCGGGGGGCGGGATGAGAGCCGAGACGTCGTTCCCATGGAGGCTGCGGCCATGTCGTCCAGAGTTCGTGTGGCGTTGATCGAGCCGTTCTTCGGGGGAAGTCATCGGGCCGTGGCCGAGGGCTGGGTCCGTCACAGCCGGCACGAGGTGCGGCTCTTCACCCTGCCGGCCAGGTTCTGGAAATGGCGCATGCGGGGAGCAGCCTTCGAGGTGGCTCGCCATCTGTCGGCACAGGTGGGGGAGTGGGACGTGATATGGGCGACCTCGCTCATGGACGTGGCCCACCTGCGGGCTCTGCTGCCGTGGAGGGTCCCCACGGCCGTCTACTTCCACGAGAACCAGGTGGCGTATCCCGGCAGGCCCGGGGAGGATCCGCCGGAACGGGACCTCCAGTACGCATTCACGAACCTGGCCAGCGCCCTGGCCGCCGACCGGGTGCTGTTCAACTCGGCGTTTCAGCGGGATGCCTTCCTGACGGGGCTGTCGGCGCTCGTCCAGCGCATGCCGGATGCCCGGCCCCGGTGGGCCGTGGACGCGATCGCGGAGAGGTCCGAGGTCCTCTGGCCCGGCGTGGAACTCGCGGACGTGCCGGCTCCCCTCCCGCGGCCCCCCGGCCCGCTCACGATCCTGTGGAACCATCGGTGGGAGCACGACAAGGCCCCGGAGGTGTTCTTCGAGGTCTTGATATCCCTGGCGGACGAGGGGGTTCCGTTCCGACTAGCCGTGGCGGGGGAGCGGTTCGGTCGGGTGCCGCCCGTGTTCGGGCAGGCCAGGGAGCGGCTGGCCGATCGGATCGTGCACTGGGGGTATCTGGAGGACCGGCGGGAGTACGCCGGGTTGCTGGCCCGGTGCCAGGTGGTGGTGAGCACCGCTCGTCAGGAGAACTTCGGGATCAGCGTGGTCGAGGCGGCCTACGCCGGCGCCCACCCCTTGGTGCCGGCCCGCTTGGCGTATCCCGAGGTGGTGCCGGAGCCGTTGCGGGAGCGGTGTCTGTGGCAGGGGAGGGCGGACCTGTACCGACGGCTGAGGGCCCTGTGCCTCGGGGAGGAAAAACCATTGGATCCCGGGGTGTTGCGGGAAGTGTTCTCGCGATACGGGTGGGAGACACGCGTAACGGCGTTTGACGAAACCGTGGTGCGCCTTTCCGGTTTGACCGGAGATGTGGTATAAATAAAAACCTTTCCGGGGAAGAAGCCGTGCGACCCACCTTCTGGCTCGTAGCCCTCGTCCTGGCGCTCGCGCTCGCCATGCTCCTGACCCTGTGGGCCGGTCACACGGGCCGGATTCGGACGCTGCACGGCGCCGAGGGTGCGGCTCCGGCCCCGGTCAGGAATCGAGTCTCGTGAGGCGATACCTTCGGGTCCCCAGCCCGATCCGTTCGGCGTGGGAGAGCTGGACGGACCAGTCGATCTGGGGGTACACCCCACGGAACTTGTCCCCGCCGGGCTCGTGGTTGCACCGGAGGGCCGAGTTCTCCCGGCCGGGGCAGGCATTGACGAGGTCGACCGAGGCCTGGTCGATGGCCACCGGGTCGCGGCCCGCGGTGAGCCCGACGTCGGGCACGATGGCGGCGTCGTTGTGGCCGTGGCAGTCGCACGCCGGGCTGATCTGGGTCAGGAAGTTGAGGAACACGGCTCGGTCCTGCTTCCCGTGGAGCGCGGCCAACGCGTACTCGGCCATCTTCTCCTGCATGGTGAGCGGGCCCTCCGTCCAGCGGATCTGGATCGCGCCCGTGGGGCAGGTGAGGATGCATTCCCCGCAGCCGACGCATCGGTCGGGGTGGATCCGGGCCTTCTCGTCGACGGTGATGGCAGCGTGAGCGCACCATTTGACGCACTCTCCACAGGCGACGCATCGTTTCGCTTTGACCTTGGGAGAGACGTCCGAGTGCTGGGCGAGCTTGCCCTCTCGGGTGGCGCACCCCATGCCGAGATTCTTGATGGCCCCGCCGAACCCCGCGACGTCGTGCCCCTTGAAGTGGCTCAACACCACCAACGCGTCGGCGTGCACGATCTCGGCGGCCACCGAGGCCTCGCGGAAGTGCTTGCCCGAAACGGGGATCTTCAGGCCGGTGTTCCCCCGGAGCCCGCCGGCGATGACGACCGGCGCCCCGACCGTAGCGTAGGAGAACCCGTGGAGGACGGCGGTCTCCAGGTGGCTGACCGCGTCGGTGCGGCTTCCCCGGTACAGGGTGTTGGTGTCGGTCAGGAACGGTTTGGCTCCCAGCTCCTTGATCAGGTCCACCACCCGTCGCACGAACACCGGCCGGAGGAACGAGGCGTTGCCCCGCTCGCCGAAGTGGAGCTTGACGGCCACCAGGTCCCCGGTGCGCACGCACCGTTCGATGCCGGCCCGCCGCAGCAGCTCGTCGATCTTGTCGAACAGGGTGCGGCGGTGGCGGGTCCGAAGGTCGGCGAAAAAGATCTCGGGGTCCATGTCTGCGCCTCCTGACGGTGGGATCTGGGGATGGGAACCGGCCGTGAAGCGTAATATACCGGCCCCTCCGGCGTCCATCGGCACCGGCGGAGACCGGAGAGAGATACTTCCCAGGGTGCTGCGGCCTCGCGGGTCGCGGAAGGAGACAGGATGATGTTCCGGATCGGCGACAAGGTGGTGTACCCGGGGCACGGCGTGGGCGAGGTGGTGGCCATCGAGTCCCGAGAGATGATGGGCAGCCGGATGGACGTGTACGTTCTGAGGATCCTCGACAAGGGGATGACCATCATCGTGCCGGTGGCGAAAAGCGACGAGGTGGGGCTTCGGGAGGTCATGGGAGGGGAGGAGATCGACCGGGTGTTCCACGTGCTGCGGGAACGCAAACGGGTGAGCGACGGCCAGACCTGGAACCGTCGGTTCCGGGCCTACAGCGAGAAGATCCGCACCGGCTCCGCCCTGGAGATCGCCAAGGTCCTGCGCGACCTGTACCTGCTGCGCGCCGGGAAGAGCCTTTCGTACGGAGAGAAGCGCATGCTCAACACGGCCATGGAGCTGCTGGCCCAGGAGATCGCCGTGGCCAGCGGCGAGCCCCCCCAGCGGGCCGAGGCCCGGATCCTTTCCGCGTTCTCGGACGTATCGGCGAAGCCGGAGGGGTAGGGGTGGCTGCGATCTGGGTGCGGGCGATCCTGCTCGGGATCTGCCTGGCGGCCGGGGCCCTAGCGGGCCCCGCTTTCCTTCCGGGGGACATCGGCCGATGGGCAGGCATGGGCGCCGGTCTGGGGGTGTTCCTCGCGGCCTGGGGGGCGGAGCGGTGGGTGCGCC
>JAADGT010000003.1 GCA_013152215.1 Deltaproteobacteria bacterium | reverse complement strand
GGAGCGTTACTTTCACCGTTGTAGGACCCCGCAGGGGCCGAAGGGGGCTTCCTCGGTCTTCATCCGGTCAGGACCCATCCGGGAACTTGAGGTAGGCCAGCGCCTCCTCGCCGATCACCTGCTCCAGGGCCCGGGGCACCCAGGCCACGGGGTCCTCCCCGGAGGACCGGGCGAGCTTCAGCGCGTAGCGGGCCGCGTTGATCCCGTCGCGCACGCCGTAGGGCTCGTCGGCGGCGTGGGCCGCCTGCAGGAACCCCACCACGTACCGCAGCAGGTCCTCCGGGGCGAACGGCAGGTTCTCCCGCAGGATCGCCAGCTCCTCGTCGGCCTCGGGAAAGTCCACCTGGATCTGGGGTTGGAGCCGGGTGTGGATGTACTCGGGGATCTCGTAGGTGGAGGCGTCCTCGTTCATGGTGACGGCCAGCCGGAAGTCCGGGTGGGCCCGGATCTGGAGCCCGGTCAAGACCGACTCCACGTACCGTCGGTCGTCCAGGAGCGGCGCGAGCGAAGCCCAGCTCTTCTCGCTCATGCGGTTGCCCTCGTCCAGCACGCACACCCCGCCCCGCACGGCAGCGGTCACGAGCGAGCTGGCCACGTACTGGATCTTGCCGTCGGGCCCCACCACCGGGCTCACCACCAGGTCCTCGGGGCGGGTGTCCATGGTGGCCTGGAACAGGTACACCTCCCGTCCGAGCCGCCGCGCGGCGGCGAACGCCAGGGTGGTCTTGCCGACCCCCGGCCGGCCCACCAGCCGGGGGGTCATGGGGCGGTCCCGCTCGTCCAGGACCATCCAGGCCGCGAGCACCTGGCGCACCAGATCCTCCCGCCCCACCCAGGGCAGGTCCAGATCGGCCGGCCGGGCCAGGTGGAGGGTCACGCCGTCGATGGTAACCTGTCGCATATCGGTCCTCGGCTGGGAAGCGGAGCAGCGGAAACGGAGGGTCGGACGGCTATGCATTATCCCCTACGGCTCGCCAGCGCCTCAAGGATTCTCGCCCTGGCCCTTTGGGCGGTGGCCTGGGCGTGCTCGCCCGTCCAGGCCGAACGGATGCCGGTCCGAGTGGTCCACGTGATCGACGGCGACACGGTGGTGGCCCGGTGGGCCGGGCGGAAGGTCCACGTGCGGCTGCTTGGGGTGGACACCCCGGAGAAGGCCCGGGAGGGCAGGCCGGCCGAGCCGTTCTCCCGCCGGGCCACCGAGTTCACCCGGGCGTGGATCGGCCGGGCCGAGCGGGTGGAGCTGGAGGTGGCCGGCGACCGGATGGACGTCCACGGCCGGATCCTGGGGTTCCTGTGGCTCCACGTCCCGGGGAAGAAGGAGCCGGTAAACCTGTCGGAGGAGATCCTCAAGGCAGGCCTAGGCCGGGCCATCCGGTTCTTCGACTACCCCGGCAAGAGCCGATTCCTCGCCCTGGAGGCCGAGGCGCGACGGGCCCGCAGAGGGATCTGGGGGATCGGGCGAAGGAGCCGCGGGAGATGAAGGATCACGGATGCTTGCAGGCCGGCAGGGCAACGCCCACCGTCGTGCCCCGGCCCGGGGCGGAGTCGATCCGCACGGCTCCGCCGAACCGGCGGGCCACGCCCCACACCACCGAGAGCCCCAGCCCCCGGCCCAGGAACTTGGTGGTGAAGAACGGGTCGAAGGCCCGTCGCCGGGTCTCCTCGTCCATGCCCGGCCCCGTGTCCACCACCTCCAGCAGCACGTAGGGCCGACCCGTCTCGAACTCGACGAGCTCGGCCCCGGCAAACCAGGCCTCGGCGTCGCCCAGGCGCCCCACCCGCACCGTCACCTCGCCCCCGGCCGCCACCGCCTCCAACGCGTTGGTGATGAGGTTGAGCACAACCACTCGCATCTGCCCCACATCGGCGCATGCGGCCGGGGCCTGGGGTGCCGCCTCGACCCGAAGCCTCACCCCCTCCGGCACCAGCTCGGCCATGTCGTCCGCCACCTGCCGCGCCACCGCCGCCAGATCCACGGTCTCGGGTGCGGCGGGTTCGGCCCCGGCGTAGGCCAGCAGCTTCGCCACCAAGTCGGCGGCCCGGCCCGAGGCGGCCGCGATCCTCTCGAGGCACCGCTTCACCGCCTCGGGCTGGGCGGTCTGGAGAAGCCCCAGCTCCGCGTTACCCTGGATGATCATGTGGAGGTTGTTGAAGTCGTGGGCGATGCCGGCGGCGAACCGGCCCAGCGCCTCCAGCCGCTCGGCCTGCCGCAGCCGCTCCTCCAGGCGCTCCCGTTCCGTGCGCGCCTTCACCAGGTCCGTGATCTCCCCCCCGTACGCGTGCACCCCCCGGCCCGAGAGCACGGGCAGGAAGTTCCAGGAGAACCATCGCTCGCCGCATCGGGCCTCCACCCGCCGCTCGGGCTCCCCAGCGGCCAGACACCGCCCCACCACCTCCCCGTGGTTCGGGGGTAAAAGGTCCAACGGAGACGAGAGCCCTTGCTCGGCCGCAAAGGAACGGGCCGCCGCGTTGGCCCACACGAACCGCCCCTGCCCGTCGAACGAAACCACCGGACCCGGGCTCTCCTCGGCCAGGGCCGCGAGCCACCGATCTTCCTGCCGGCCCCGTCCAGCGCAACACCGCACCAGCCAACCCACCCCGGCAGCAACCACGGCGACCAGCACCGCGCCCTCCACCCGTCGAAAGCGCAGCAGCTCATCCGGGCCGAGCCCCAGCCCTTCTACCCAGAGGTCCGAGGCCACCAGCCACGCCATGCCGAGCGCGGCAACCGCGCCAGCCGCCACCCACGCCGCCCCGGCAGGGGACCGTTCCCCAAACCCCATGAGGAATCCTTTCCCCACCCCACACACACCATTCTTACAACCAATGCATACCACGTTCCCGCTCGTTTGCCAGCGTTCGCCCGCCCCCCTGGCGCTGGGGGGCCGTGTTGGGGGTACAATGGGCCGCCATGTACGGAAACGTTCTCGTATTTCTGATCGCGATCGCGATACAGGCCCTGGCCCCCCGAGGAGGGGAGCCCTCCTGGACCCTGTCGGCCGCGGGGCACATGGTGCTGTACCCGGCCGTGACCTGGGTCGCGCTGCGATGGCGGTTCCGGCGCCTCATGGCCCAGGCGCTCCACGACGGTGCCGAGGCGACCCACCTCCGGGCCCTGTTCCCCGGGCTCCTCCAGACCTACCAAGCCGTCATGCTGGTGCCGTTCGCGGCCGTGTGCTACGCCACGGACTACGTGGGGTTGGTGGTGGAACCGGCCGCCGGGCGATCCGAGATGCTCGCGAGCGTGCTCGGCATCCTGCCGTTCGTGGCGCTTCTGGCCATCCTGTGGTGGGAGGCCTACCCCCTCCAAGGGGTGCTCTTGGGAGGAGAGCACAGCCGGGCCCGATTCGCGTGGAGCCACGCCCGCATGGAGCTGCCGATCCTGGCGCCGTGGATCGTGCTCATGGCCTTGTCGGACGCCCTGCGCGCCCTTTGGCCGGCCGGATATGCGGCCCTCGAGGCAACCCCCCTCTTGCAGCTCCTGTACGCCCCGGCGTTCCTCGTGCTCCTCGGAGTGTTTCTCCCCGCCCTGGTCAAGTCCATGTGGGGATGCGAACCGATCCCACCGGGTCCGCTCCGGGCCCGGCTCGAACGGCTGTCGGCCCACCTGGGGCTCCGGGTGCGCGAGATGCTCTACTGGCCCCTCCTGGAGGGGCGGGTGCTCACCGCCGGTATCGTCGGGCTGGTGCCCCGGTACCGGTATCTGCTGATCACTCCTGCTCTGGCCGAGCTGCTTCCCCCCGACGAGATCGACGGCGTGGTCGCCCACGAGGCCGGCCACGTGCGGTATCGACACCTGTGGTACTACCTGTTCTTCTTCGTGGGGTACGTGGGGCTCGTCGGGGTGTTCTTCCGACTCGTGGAGGCCGTGTTGGCCGGCTGGGGGCTCGCCGACCCCCTGTTCCTGCGCAACCCCAGGGCAGACCTGGTGGTGTCGGCCTCCACAACCATCGGCCTCCTGGTGCTGTTGGTGGGGTACTTCCGGGGACTGTTCGGCCGCTTGAGCCGGGCCTTCGAGCGCCAGGCCGACCTGTTCTCGTTAGAAGCCCTGGGCCGACCCGAACCGGTGGTGGCGGCCCTGGAGCGGGTGGCCCGGTACTCGGGCGACATCCGGGATCTGCCCAGTTGGCATCACGGGTCCATTGCGGAGCGGGTGGAGTTCCTCTGGGAGGCCGCCCGGGATCCCCGGATCGGCCTGGCCCACCACCGCCGGGTCCGGCGGCTCATCGGGCTCACCGGTGCCGGTGTGGTGCTGACGGCCGGGCTCGCCGTGGCGCTCCACACCGGTCCCCTGGACCGGTCCCTGAACCGATTCGTGACCGAGCAAGGCCTGGTGCACCGGGTCGAAAAGAATCCCCGGGACGCCGGAGCGTGGTTCGTGCTGGGGAACCTGTACTACGAGGCCGGGGACGAGGCGAAGGCGGAGGAAGCGTACCTCCAGGTGATCCGGCTCGACCCCAACAACGCGGAGGCCCTGAACAACCTGGCGTGGCTCTACGTGACCTCCAAGGGACCGGCCTTCTTCAAACCCGAACGCGCCCTGGCCCTGGCCGAGATGGCGGTACGGATCAAACCGGCCCCTCACATCCTCGACACCCTGGCCGAGGCCCGGTTTCGGGTACGCGACTTCCGGGGCGCGGTGGAGGCGGCCCGGGCCGCCCTGGCCCGAGCAAGAACGAATCGATCCTATTACGAGGCCCAGCTACGAAAGTTCAAGGCCGCAGCCGAGGACAGCGGCCAGCGGGGCGTCTTGCTCGAGAATGAGGGATGAGCGACACGATGCAAGCGCTTCTCGAAAGACTCGACCGTCTCGCCGCCTTGTTGGAAGGAGGTCCGGCCCATAGCGTCCAACCGCCGGCCCCGAACCACCGCGCGTTCGTGTGGAGCGGCCGGTTCGAGCCGGTGGCCCGCGTGGCCGAGGTGGACCCTGCCCTCCTCGTGGGCGTGGAGCGACAGAAACGGGCGCTCTATGAGAACATCCGCCGGTTCCTGGCGGGCGCGCCCGCCCACGACGTGCTCCTGTGGGGCGACCGGGGCACCGGCAAGTCGTCGCTCGTGCGCACCTTGTTCCGGGTGTTCCCGAAGCTCGCGCTGGTGGAGGTGCCGGAGCCCCGACTCCCCGAGCTGCCTTCGGTTCTCGAAGGTCTGGACCGGGACCCCCGGCGGTGGGTCGTGTACCTGGACGATCTTTCCTTTGCCGGGACCGATGACCGGTACCGGGAGCTCAAGGTGCTTCTGGAAGGAGGATTGCGGGCCCGACCCGAGAACGCCCTCGTCGTCGCCACCTCGAACCGGCGACATCTGGTACCCGAGCGGTTCCCCAACGACGGCGAGATCCACCCCCAAGAGACCGTGGCCGAGGCGATCAGCCTGGCCGACCGATTCGGGCTGTCCCTGGGGTTCTACCCCTTCGACCCGGCCACCTTTCGCGAGGCAGTGGCCCGGCACCTGGCGGCCTTCGGGGTGGCGCCCCCGGCCGGGTGGGAGGCCGAAGCCGACCGGTGGGCCCTGGAGCGGGGCATTCGCTCGGGCCGCACGGCCCTCCAGGCCGCCCGGGAGATCGCGGGAGACCGGTCCTCCGGGCACGGCGGTTGACCCGGGAGCGCTCCCCGGCCGCGAGGGGGCTACCGGCGATCTGTCGGCTCTTCCACCGGTCCTTTCGGGGGGCTGGGCGCGGGGGGCAGGTACACCCGGAACACCGTGCCCCGGCCGGCCTCGGTCTCCACCGTGATCCGGCCCCCGTGCTCGGTCACCAAACCGTGGACCTGTGACAATCCCAGACCGGTACCCTCACGGGGCCCGCGGGTCGTGAAAAAGGGGTCGAAGATCCGGGGCAGGACGTCGGGAGAGATCCCCTCTCCCGTGTCCCGAACGGTCAGCCTTACCCACTCCCCCGCCTCGGGCCCCCCGGGCTCGGCCGTCCCTGCCGGGACCCGGACCCGTTCCACCGCAAAGGTCAAGGTCCCCCCCATGGGCATGGCGTCCCGGGCGTTCACGGCCAGATTCACCAGAATCTGCTGGATCTGCACCGGATCGGCCCACACCCTGAGATCGGCCCCTTCGGGGATCTCCACCCGCACCTCCACCGCATCGGGCAGGGTGCGACGCACCATCTCCCCCACCTCCGTGACGAAGGACCGAAGGTCCAAAACCCGGCGGTCCGGAGGGGACCCCCGCCCGAAGTCCAAGAGCTGATGCACCAACCTCGCCCCCCGTTGGCCCTGCTCCCCGATCACCTCCAGGGCCCTGCGGACCCGGTCGGGAACCCCGGGCAGACCCCGCAGCATCTCCGGGTAGTTGCACACCGGGGTGAGGAGGTTGTTGAAATCGTGGGCGATCCCTGCGGCTAACTGGCCGAGGGCGGCCAGCCGCTCCTGGACCCGGAGCTCTTGGTCCCGCCGCCGCTCTTCCGTGAGATCCCTGACCAAGGCCAAGACCTTCGGCTCACCGGGCAGCCCTTCCAACCTTCGGAGCCGCACCTCCACCGGAAACGTGGTTCCGTCCTTCCGGCGGGCGGTCCACTCGAAGTCCTGGGGTTCCCCGGCCCTGGCCCGGCGGATCCGCTCCATGGCCTCCTCGGGGCGCATGTCCGGCCCGCTCGCCTCGGCCACCCCGATCCGCCGGGCCTCGTCCCGGGTCCACCCGAACGTCCGAAGCACGTTCTCGTTGACGTCCTCCACCGTCCCGTCGGCGCCGTGGAGGAAGATCATGTCCGGCACGGCGTCGTAGATGGCCTGGAGCAGGGCGTTTTTTTCCTGGAGCTCCCGCGTGCGGTCGCGGAGGCGGGCCTCAAGGAACCCGAGGTCCTCGGCCTGTCTGCCCAGGAGCTCGTTCGCCTCCCGAAGGGATCGCAGCTCTTGCTGCAGGGCGGCCACGCGCATCCGGACGTCGTCAGCCACTGCGTCCCTCCGACCTTCTTCTGGGGATTCGACAGCCCCCGCGCAGCTTCGTGAACCGGAGTTCTCGCACTTCACGTTCTTTCTCCCTCCTCCTGGCGGAGTCTGCCTCTCAGCGGAGGTCTTGCACGTCCGGGGCCGCCCTCCTCGTGCCAGGATCGAGGCCCGGCGCACGGTCCGGGACCAGGGGAGGAGCGTACCGGTGCGGCGTGCCTCGAGGCCTATCGAAACGTTCCATGCCACGCGAGGCCGGCCCCTCTCGGGGCGAGCCAGGGGGTGACGGCCGGGGCCATCCCCTCCTCCCGGTGGGCCACCCACCAGCCGGTGGCCGCGCCCAATACGGCTCCGGCCGCCACGTCGCTGGCCCAGTGCTCGTCATCGTGGAGCCGGGACCATCCCACCAGGGCGGCCAGTGGGTACGCCACCCAACCGGCTCCCGGCACCCGCTCCGCCGCGACCGCGGCCACGGCGAACGCAAAGGTCGTGTGGCCCGAAGGAAAGGACGAGCGGTCACCGCCCAGCCCGCCCCGGAGCGGCCGAAACGTGGCGGCGCCCTCCCCCCGTTCGGGCCGGCTCCGGCCCACCACCACTTTGAGCACCGAGGCGGCGGCCAAGGAGAACACCCCCGCCTCCAGCATCCGGAACCCGGTCTCCCGCGTGTCCGGATCCCCTGTGAGCCACCCGCCCAGGTACACCGAGGCCGCAAGCCCTCCCCCGACTCCGAGGGGCTCCCCGAACCCTTTGAGGAGCCGAGCCAGGTCGCGGGCCGCCTCGGTTCTTTCCGCGAGAACCCGCCGCCGGACCCACTGGTCCACAAACATGACACCCCCCACCGAGCCTGCCGTCAACGCGAGACGGCTCCACTCCGCCGCCCTCCACCGGGCCGGAACCGTGACGTAGGCTTCCGCGTCCCGGCCGACGCGCGCCACGGCTCCTCCGGCGCGGGCGAACGCCGGCCACAGGGAGAGGGCGAGCAGGATCCAAAGCGTGGCGTCTCTTCTCATGTTGACCTTCGTCATCCTACCCCCATCCCGTCGGCCCCGTCGATAATTTACCCCCTCAGTCCTTCTTTTGGGAAAGATATTTCTCACCAAAGGAATCAGGCTTCTCACACCTTGTCGTCGTGCGACCGGACCGCGGGCTGGCGCCAGGGTACGAACCTTGCAGGTTTTGCGCGCTCGTGAAACATGCGAGAAACAACAACTGGGCGGGCACAGGGTGCCCGTCCGTTTTTTTTCTGCCGGCAGCGACAGGCACGCGCCCCGAGGGCCCCTTAGCGTGTTCGAAAGATCCCCTTGGGGGGATGACGAGGAGGACGACCATGCCCATGCTGATCCGAGGTAACCGATCCCCCTGGGGCGTCTGGGGGCGGATCATCCTCACTGGGATGCTCTTGATCGCGGGGGCGTCCTGCGGCGGTGGGGGTGGCTCCGGCCCGGCTGATGAGGCGCGGGTCGCCGACGGAACCCCATCCGGTGGGGTTTCGTCCGACCCCTCGGACGGTGGCGGAGACGGGGCCGGTCCTTCGGTCCTCCCCACGTTTTCCGCGACGAGACCCTATTCCTCCGACAGCCCTCTGAACCAACCGATCCCCCAGGATCCGGCCATCGACCCGGACTCGGACGCCATGGTTCGGCTCCTCGAGGCCAGCGGCGACCTGGTGATCCAGGTCCGGCAGTACTCCTCGCCGGTGTACGTGGCCGACGAGTCCACGCCGAGACGCACCGTGGAGCTCCCGTGCGGCCCGTGGTGGGAGCTCGGCGTTTCGCGCATGACCGACGTCCCGATCCCCGATGGGGCGGAACCCGCCCAGGACGTGGACGGTGCCGAGAACCCGGTTCCCCCCGACGCCACCACCTGCGGCGAGGACGCCGACCAGGACAACAACCTGATCGTGCTCGATCTGGAGAACCGGTGCGAATACGACTTCTGGCAGTTCCGGTGGGCGAACGGCCAGGCCGTGGCGAGCTGGGCAGGAGCGATCTCCCTCGACGGCACCGGGATCTACGCGGGAGGGCTGTCCACGCGGGGCTCTGGGTTCGCGTTCCTGGGCGGCCTGATCTGGCCCGACGAGCTGCAGGCCGGCCGGATCGAGCACGCCCTCGTGTTCAACTACCCCTACACCCGATCGGGCGGACCGGTCTCCCCTGCCACGGCCACGGACGGGGTGTGGGACGGCACGGAACCCGAGATCCAGGATCTGGCAGGCCCAGGGGCCGTGCCCATGCCCGAGGGCGCCCGGCTCCAGCTCGATCCGGAGCTGGACCTCGACGCCCTTGGGCTCACCCCCTACGAGAAGACCATCGCCCGGGCACTGCAGGAGTACGGCATGTTCCTCGTGGACACGGGCGGCGGGGACGGGATCGGGCTCTACGCCATCGATCCCCGGAGCGTCCAAGGGAACCCCTACGAGGGAGTCCTGCCCGACGAGGACTTCGTGCCGCTCCCCAACATTCCGACGGACCGGTTCCGGGTGCTGGAAACCGGAGAGATGGACCTCGATTGGCGGACGAAAGCGACCCTTCTCGAGGGGCCTTGCGCCAGGTTCGAATGATCCACCCCACGGGCGGGGCAAAGGAGCACACCCATGCGTAGCGGTCTTCGATCCTCCTCGGCGGGGGGAGGTCTGCGATTCCCGTTCTTTCCCACCTGGCTCGCCCTCGTGCTCGCGCTCGCCTTGGGGGCTTGCGGCGGCGGGGGAGGGAGCGGAGGGGGCGACGGCACCGGCGCGGGGGGAGGCGGCGGCACCGGGGAGGGCGACACCCTCCAGCTGGCCGTCACGCCGGCCCAACAGACCGTGGACATCGGGGCCTCGGTGTCGTTCGCCGCCTCGGCCGACGCCGACTGGTCGGTGGTGGAGCCCGGGGGGGGCACGGTGGACGCCTCGGGCCGGTACACCGCTCCGCTCGTGCCCGGCACCTACCACGTACGGGCCACCGCCAAGGCCGATCCGTCCGTGTTCGACGAGGCTCAGATCACGGTGAGGGTGGGGGAGCAGTGGCTCGCCTACCTGAACCTCTTTCGGTCCGGCACCCGGGCCCCTGCCGCCCGCCGGGCCGCCCGTGCCGGTGCGTTCTTGCCCTCCGTCACCGAGGACCCGGACCTGAGCGCCGGGGCCCTGGCCCATGCCAAGTACCTGGTGGCGAACGATACGTCCCACCCCGACATCGATCCGGACGGCAACGTCCACGACGAGGATCCCACCAAGCCAGGGTACTCGGCCGAAGGGCAGACCGCGGCCCAGAAGGGCAACGTGGTCAAGTCGGAGGACGCGGCCATGGACAGCGCCCGGGCCTTCGACGCCTGGATGACCGGCCCGTTCCACGCCCTGGGCATCCTGGATCCCCGCCTCGAGCGGGTGGGGTACGGCATCTGGAACGAAACGGACGGCACGGGATGGCAGTCGGCCGCGGTCCTGAACGTGCTCTCGGGCCTCGCCGACCAGGCCCCGGAAGGGGTGGGCTTCCCCCTGTTCTTCCCGGGGCCCGACGCGGTGATCCATCTCCTGGAGTACCCCGGGCTCGAAAGCCCCGACCCCCTGGCCCATGAGGGGTGCAACGGGTTCACCCCGCCCACCGGGCTTCCCCTGGTGGTCCAGCTGGGCTCCGACCCCACCGGGACGAACGCCCCCCAGGTGACAGGGGCCTCGCTGGAGGACGGGGACGGAAACGCCCTGGAGGTGTGCTGGTTCGACGAGTCCACGTACACCAACCCCGATCCTGCGGTGCAGGACCGGGCGCGAACGGTCCTCAACACCCGGGATGCGGTGGTGATCGTTCCGCGCGACCCGCTGGAGCCCGGCCAGACCTACACCGCGTCGGTCACGGCCGACGGCACGACGTACGAGTGGAGCTTCCGGACCTGGCCGCCGTCTTCGGACGGGCTCGCCCTGATCGGGGTCTCCGGCACGGTGCGGCCCGGTCAGACCTTGTCGCTTCGGCCCGTCGACTCCGGCGGCTCCCCGGTCTCGAACGTCCGTTGGTTCGTGAACGGGATGGAAGGAGGCGACTCGACCTACGGCACCGTGGGCACGGACGGCACCTACACCGCCCCGGCAGAGCCTCCCCCGGGCCCGGTGGTCGTGCGCGTGGAGCTCGCCTCAGACCCTTCGCGGTTCGCGGAAGCCACGTTCCTGGTGTGGGCTCCGTCGTCGTCGTCGATCTCTTTGACCCCCACCGAGGCCACCGTGCCCCTGGACGGCAGGGAGACCTTCACCGTGAGCACCGAGCCGACCGGCCAGCCCGTGGTGCTCCTGGTGGACGGGGTCGAGGGCGGGGACACCCAGGTGGGCACGATCGAGGAGAGCGCGGACACGCCCGGCACGTACACTTATCACGCCCCCGTTCTCATGCCCACCGCCGGCAACCAGATCACGATCGAGGCCCGCCTGGCCGGGGACCCCACGGTGAGCGCGACGGCCGCGGTGACGCTCGTGACCGAGCCGGCCGACATCACGGTGGCGATCGATCCGCAACCCTCGCGGGTGGGGCTGGGAGCCACGGTGACGTTCGCCGCAACCGTCACCGGGGCCGTGAACCCGAACGTGAAGTGGTTCGTGAACGGGGTGGAGGGCGGCGACCCGGCCACCGGGACCATCACCGACACCGGGGAGTACAAGGCGCCGCCGCTCATGCCCACGAAACCCCTCACCATCACGATCCGGGCCCAGAGCGTGGTGGACCCCACGGCCTCCGACGAGGTGTCGTTCCCGCTGATGGAGCTCGTGGCCGATCCGGCCATCGTGCGATCCACCCAGGCGAACTCCCAGCATCCCATCACCCTCGCCGCGGAGCTCTCGGACGGCACCTCGGTGGACCTCACCAACGACCCGGACATCCAGGCCGGAACGGACAACCCGGCGGTGGCCACGGCGGCCGCAGGCCCGCCCACCGTCACGGTGGGGGACCGGCTCGGCCGGACCACCGTGACCTTCACCGACACCGGGACGCCGGGCTCCCCCCAAGCGGGCGTGATCGTGGTCTCCGACACGGACTACGTGCTCGAGGTCACCCCGACCGCGATCTTGGGCGCGGTCGAGGGGTACCGCAAGCCGGTGCAGGTGCTCCTCGAGCCACAGCGGGGCCCCCAAGCCGGGGGCGCCTACGACCTGGCGCCCACCGACGCGGTCCACTACGAGGCCCTCGACTCGAACGGCTGGGTCCAGCCCCGGGACAATCCCGTGGACCCCCTGCCCGACCCCACCACCTACGTGGCCTACCTGGACGCCGCCTCGGGGCGGGTCGTGTTCGGACGGAAGGTGGGGGTGGCCGAGTTCCGGGTCACCGAGAACCAGACCGGGAAGAGCGCCACTTTCACGGCCGAGTTCCTGGGTCTCGAGGTGAAACCCGTGGTGATCCTCTCGAGCACGAACGAGTTCGAGACCACCGCCACGGGGCCGGTACGCGTGACCCCCGAGGGCACCAACGGGTTCAACGAGACCGTGCTGATCGGCCTTCGGCTGTCGGCGTCGGGGCATCCCGAGATCACGGCCGCAGAGCTCGCGGCGCTCCTGGAGGACGCGCCGGGCACGTTCACGGTGGCCGGGGACCAGGGGGACTTCATTCCGGCGGGCCTGGAGGCCCTGTGGTGGAACGGCTCCGGCTCGGGCATCACCGTGGCGGATCCGCCCGTGATGTACGAGGACGGCGCCGACCGGGTGGCCGAGGTGGAGGTGACCGCGAGCACCGTGACCGGTACCGGCCTTTGGCCCTCACCCCAGATCGGGGGCATCGTGGACATCTCGGACCAGGCCCACGTGCTGGCCGACTTCGTGCCCCGGGCCACGGGCGACATCACGGTCCGGATCGACCTGCCCGGCACCGTGCTCCTGTACAGCGGCCAGCCCATCGCCACCCCGGTGCCCTTCACCGTGCAGGGCCGGCTGCCGGAGCCTGCCTCGGTCTACGTGGGACCCACGAACATCGGTCCAACCGGCTCCCCGTTCTTCGTGACCGTGGAGTATTTTCCCTCCATCGTGGGTCTCACGCCCCTGGTGGAGTACCGCGTCCAGGGCAGCGGGGCGGACTGGAGCCCGGCGCCCCTGCTCTTCGGGGCGATCCCCGGCGGTGTCACCGGGATCGGCGGCGGCTCGGGCCTCACCTCCCAGGGAACCGACGGGTTTGTGGCCGCGTTCGCAGAAACCCAGACCGGTACCTATGAGTTCCGGATCCGGTACCTGGAATTTCCGGACGAAACGGGCTATGCCGTCCAGAGCACCGAGACCGTCACAGGCACCGTCACCGCCCAGGCCACGAACACCGTCCAGGACTTCTCCGAGGGGGCGCTCGGGCCCGTTCGGGTGTGCGCCTCGTCCTCCTCCAGCGGAATCCGGGTCGAGTTCGCCCCGAGCCAATTCACCTTGTACCGGGGGGACGGCACCCAGGCGTCCGATCCCCTCACGTTCAGCGTGACGAGCGGCGGCACGAACACCACGGCCACCTCCACCGAGATCCCCGCGGGCTCGTGTGCAGACCTTCAGCCCCAGATCGCCGTGGCGGCGGAACCCGGCGACCGCATCGCGGGGCAGCTTTCGTACACGGAGCTGCCTGCGCAGGCCGTCGGAACGATCACCGTTCTGTTCGCCGGGTCGTCCCTGGTGGCCACCCCGGCGGTGCAGATCGCGCCCGCGGGCCACTCCGGGGCGTTCCAGGCCACGTGGAGGTTGAAGGGCGGCAAGAGCTTCCAGAGCCTGCTGGCCGGGGGAACGCCGACGCTCGCCCGGGTGGAGCTGCGCCGGGCCCAACAGACGGCGATCGAGCCCGCCGTGGACGCCGTGACCCCGGTGGACGCAAGCACCCTGGACGTGACCCTGACGGTGCCGGCCGAGTACTTCACCTCCGGCCAGGGGAGCTTCGAGCTCCATCTGTTCTTCGGGAGCCAGGGCGAGGCCCACTTCAAGGCCGGGCCGCTGGACATCGCCGAGGTGGCCCCCAAGGGAGCGATCCCGCCGGTCCTCCCCTTGAACGCCAAGTGGCCGGGCATGGCCGAGCGGGCACGGGTGCCGGTGGAGATCGAGGTCACGGGCACGGCGCTCCCCGTGCGGGTGGCCGCCCGGGTCTCCACCGCAAGTCAGCCCCAGCCGGTCGCAGGGTTCGCCCGGAAGCGGACCTGGACCCCAGGCCTCTACACCCCCTCGTACGAGCTGCGGTCCTCCCAGGAGCGGTGGCTCCTCGGGGGCCAGTCGGCCCGGTTCGACCTCTACGGCGACCCCACGGACCGCACCTCCAACCTGGACGGTGAGGCCAAGGATCTGCCCGACGGGCTGCCCGACCGGGTGAGCGCCTCGAAGGGGGACACCCAGCTCACGCTCGAGGTGACCCAACAGGGGCTCGACCGGACCCTTCTGGACCACGAGCTTACGGTGTTCAACTTCGTGTCGCGGCACGGGGACCTGCGGGCGGCCGGCCTCGCGGTCAGGGAAGACGGGCTGACCCGGGACCAGGCCTACGCCGCCTTGGCCTTCGAGCCGGACGCTACGACCGGCGAGCCCGCCCCCCCCGACCCGGGCGCCGACCGGGAGGTGTGGATCGGGGTGGACCACGACCCGGACAAGGGGCTCGGGGTGCTGGACATGCCGTTCTTTCCGGGCACCCCGAACGACGAGAGGTGGGCCGATTTCATCGGGGAGCCCGAGCCGTTCTCCCCCATGCCCGTCACCGAGACCATCCTCACCGGCCTCACCCGTCTCACCCCGTTCGGCCTGACCCTGGGCGGGGTGTGCTTCGACCCCTGGACCTTCGGGAGGAAATCGCCCAACGGGCTCGACCTGCTGTCGTTCTTCCCGGTGCCGCCCGACACGATGACCGGCAGCGGCCTCCTGTACCAGCAGGGCGGCGCCTCCGGGGGCCGGTTCGCCGACACCCGTTACCAGGTGGTGGCCCGCACCCCCGGGGCGGACGCTCCGGGGCTCGACTGCGGCTACCTTCGCACCGGCCAGGTCTCGGACCTCGCCGACTCCATCGGCCCCGAGGCCGTGCAGGCCGCCTCGGCCGCCGACGGAAGGGTGGTCACCTTCTCCAAGGACCTGGACGGCCGGGACGTGATCCGCACCGCGTTCCACCTCGGGGGGCCGAACGCGGCCTTCGAGTTCACCACCGACCCGGCGGACCCGAGCGGCCAGCCCCTGGTCGAGGCCACCATCAAGGCGCCGCTGGTGCTGAGCCGCTATCCCCAGGTGGTTCGGGACGACGACATCCGGCTGACCACCCGGGTGGACGCCGACGCGGCCCTCAAGGCCTCCACGGCCAAGGTGGTCGTGTCCGTGGGGGCGGCGGCCGTGGGCGCCATGCTGACCGCGGCCGGCCCGGCCGGGGTGCTGGCCACCGCCGGGGTGGCCGCGG
>JAADGT010000002.1 GCA_013152215.1 Deltaproteobacteria bacterium | reverse complement strand
GGCGGCAAAATAGGCGCGGCACCTCGGAGGGCGGGGCAAGGGACCTGCCTCCGGCCGGCCGCGAAGCCGGGCATGAGATTCGCCGCGCAGGCACGGGATCGAAGAGCTGGTTTCATGACAACTCGGTGGGATCCGAACCATTTCGCGATCCGAGCGTCGGAGGCGCTGCGCGGCGAGCTAAGGGGCCGCGCCCGGCTCTCCGACAGGTCCCTCGCCCCTCCGAGCAGGGAGCGATAGCGCCTGTTTATCCGCCGGGTTAATAGTGATGCCTGGGGCCTGGTTTTGGCCGTGCGTGAGTGCAGGATGCAGCGACTGTAGGAGCCACGCCCGGCACTCCACCAGGCCCCAGGCATCCCCGACTTGTGGTGCCGGCGCAGCGCTCAGAGATCGCGGAGGTCTTTGGCTTTCCAGCTTCCTAGCCTTCTAGCCTTTTAGCCTTCCAGCTTCCTAGCCTCGGAGAGAAACCATGCCGTACCCGGAGACCGAGTACTGGAACCCGATCACCGAGACCCTGGACCCGGACCGGCTCCGGGAGATCCAGCTGGCCAAGTTCCGGCGGGTGCTCGCCTGGGTGTACGAGCGAAGCCCGATGTACCGCCGGAAGTACGACGAGGCCGGCCTTCGTCCGGAGGACGTGCGGACCTGGGACGACGTGGCCAAGGTGCCCCTGGTGACCAAGGACGACTACCGGTGCCAGGGCACGGATCCGTTCCCCTACGGCGACACCCTGTGCGTGCCCCTGGAGGAGGTGACCGAGTACCACCAGACCTCGGGCACCACCGGCACCCCCGTGTATCAGCCCGACACCTGGGCCGACTGGGAGTGGTTCTCGGAGCTCTGGGCCACGATCCTGTGGGCCCAGGGGTACCGGCCCACCGACCGGGTGTTCTTCCCCTTCGGCTACCACGTGTTCATCGCCTTCTGGACCGCCCACTACGGGGCCGAGCGGCTCGGGTGCGAGGTCGTCCCCGGCGGCGTGCTGGGTACCCGGGAGCGGCTGCTCAAGATGCGCGAGCTCAAGACCAACGCCTTCATGGCCACCCCCACCTACGTGCTGGGCATGGCCGAGACCGCGCGCAAGGACCTGGGCACCGATCCCCGGGAGTGGGGCATCCAGCGGATCACCTGTGCCGGGGAGCCCGGGGCCTCGGTTCCGACGACGAAGAAGCGCATGCAGGACGCCTGGGGATGCCCCGTCTACGACCACGTGGGCGCCACCGAGGTCGGAGCATGGGGGTTCGAGTGCCGCCACCAGCCCGGGGGCCAGCACGTGATCGAGTCCATGTTCCTGGTGGAGCTCCTGGAGCTGGACTCCGACCGCCCGGTGACCCGCCCCGGCGTGCCGGGACGGATCGTGATCACCGCCTTCGACCGGAGGGCCCAGCCGTGCGTGCGGTTCGACACCAAGGACGTGTCCATGTGGGCCGCGGACGGATGCGGGTGCGGCCGCACCTGGCGCATCCTCGAAGGGGGGGTCCACGGCCGGGTGGACCACATCACCAAGGTGAAGGGGGTGCTGTTCTCCCCGGTCACCGTGGAGGAGGTGGTCCGATCGTTCGAGGAGCTGGACGGCGAGTTCGAGATCTTCGTGGAGAAGCGGGGGGACCTGGATCACATCACCCTCAAGGTGGAGCTGCCCGACGGGCTGGCCCCGCCGGACCGGGACGACCTGCTCAAGGAGCTGGCCAGCCGGCTTCGCTGGAAGACCCAGCTCAACTTTGACATCCAGCCCCAGCCCTACGGCAGCCTGCCGCGGTACCAGGTGAAGGCCCGAAGGTTCCACGATCTTCGCAAGGAGGGAGGTGCGTGATGGGCCCGGACGATCGGATCCGTGAGGTGGCCGAGGCGTTGGACCGGGTCGCCTCGGCGTTGAAGGAACTGGAGCGGGCCGGGGACGGCATTCCGGCGGTGGAGCGGAACGTGCGCCGGATGGAGGGGACCCTGTGGGTGCTCCGGGCCCACTTCGAGCCGCCTGCCGGGACGGAAACGCCGTAGCCCGGCACGACGGGCCCGTTCCCATGGAGGTCCACTTCGGGCACCGGGTATCCCGGGAGGGGTGGTGGAGCTTCGAAACCCACCCCCGAATGGAGCGCACGAAGCGCCGAATCCACGAGCGGTGCCTGCCGTGCCTCGCCGGGCTGCTGGATCAGCTGAAGACGGACCGGAGGGAGATCGACCTGCCCCATGCCTGGGACTGCTGGAAGGTGGTGGCCGTGGCGCCGGACGAGGCGACCTGCATGGAGATCCTCGACCGACTGGCAGGGGATCACCCGGACCTCTACCTCCACGGCAAGCTGGGGGGCCGGCGGGATCGGTACGGGACCTCGGCCCTGGTCCTCCATGCAGAGGAAGAGGCCGAGCGGGACCGGCTGGTGGCGTGCCTGCGACAGACCCTGGAGCAGCATTTCCCGCAGGTGCCCCTCCAGCTCTCCCGGGCCTGCGCAGATCCCTACGCCGAGATCCTGGGCCCCTGGCAGGACTGGACCCTGCCGTGCCCCATCCGGCACCCGGAGGCGGTGCCCCGGGTGGTTCGGCGGCTGCGGGAGCTCCTCTACGGCGCGGGCTGAGGGATTAGCCGGCGTGCGCGGGCAGCTCCACCACGGCCCAGGCTCCTCCGCCCTCGCGCTCTTCGAGCCGGATGGTCCCCCCCCACGCCTCCACGATGCGGCGGCACACCGTGAGCCCCAGCCCCCCGCCCTTCTCCTTGGTGGTCACGAACGGCTCGAAGAACCGCTCCGGATCCTCGCCCCCGAGGCCCGGACCCCGGTCGCCCACCCGCAGCCGCACCCGCCTCTGCCGCTCCAGACGCAACACCGGGTCGAGGAGGGAGTCTCCTCCCCTCTCCTCCTGCCGCTCCACCACGTCGCCCACCACCTCGACCACCCCGCCTCGGGGCGTCACATCTGCCGCATTCAGCAGAAGGTTCAGCACGACCTGCTTCAGCTCCGACGCATCCCCCCACACCGGGGGCAGGTCGGAGGGCACGCGGCTGTCCACCGACACCTGGGCCCGCTGCAGGCGGTGCCGCACCAGGGGCAGCGTCTCGCCCACCACCACGGCCAGCCGCATCGGCGCCGGGGCGCTTCCCGTCGTTGCGGAGCGGGCGTAGCCCAGCAACTGGTCGATCAGAGTGCGGCACCGGTGCGCCTCTTCGTAGATGCGGCGGCGGATCGAGCCGTCCGGATCGGTCTCGGTCTCACTCTGGAGGAGCGCCGCAAACCCCAGGATCACCGACACGGGGTTGCCCACCTCGTGCACCACGGACGCGGCCAGCTCCCCCAGGGTGGCCAGCCGCTCGTACTGCACCAGCTTCCGATCCACCGCGTCCCGCAGGGAGTGGTCGGTGGCCAGCCACAGCCGGCCGGCAGGCCGGCCGGCCGGGTCCCGTACGGGGCGGGATCGAAGCCGGAGACGCATGTGCCGACCGTCCGCCCGGGTGGCGTCGCATACCATGTCCACCCACGCGTTTCCCCGGGAGTCCGCCGGGTCTCCCCCTGGCTCCGGCCGACCGACGGCCTCCTGCCATGGCCGTCCCTCCACCTCCGGCGCCAGGCGGCCGGTCAGGATCTCCGCTGCCGGGTTCCACCCCACGACCCGGCCCTGGGTGTCGGTCACGAACGCCGCACAGGGGACGCCCTCCCACAGTGCGTCTCCTATGTCGTATTTCAGGCCCTTTACCGTCATTTCCTACCCATGTTTGATTTCTCGTGCTATGATCGGTCGTCGCGACCGCTCCCTGGCATGAGACCCCATCGGCATGCAGGGAATAGTCGGATTCAAAGGCAATTAACGGAGGCGACGCCAGGCCGATCGCGGCTCGGCCTGCCGTCTCCCGTCAATCGTCCCCCCCTCCTTCCAGGGGATGGCCCGATGTTTGAATACTATCGAACAAAACCATGTGTGGTCCAGGAGGGGCCTCATTGACCGGCGTCCCGTCCCTGGAGACCCTGGCCTTCTCCCCCGGCGAGCCGTCCCGATTCGTCCATCCGGCGGCATGGGGTGGGAGCCTGCGGCCCGTGGAGCCCTCACCGGCCGGGACGGTGTGCGAGGCCGAAGTGCCGAGCCGGCTGCACGCCCTGGTTCTGGACATGACCCGGTTCGATCTCGGCCGCCCCGGAGGCGGCGGGGTGGGGTTTGCAGTGGGGCTGTTCTCCCGGGCCCGGGTCATGCTGACCGACGCCCCTGGGGTTCGGTCCACCGGGAGCCGCCCATTGCTGGGCCAGCACCTGGCCCACCTGTTCCTGGCCCTCACGGGATACCCCGGCGGGGTGGAGATCCAGACCCGGGACCACGGGCGGCGGCACATGGGGCTCGGCTCGTCGGTCGCTACCCTGACCGCGGCCGCCCTGGCGCTGAACGAGGCATTGGGCCGACCCCTGGACCTGCGGGACCTGCGCAAGCTGGTCGCCCACAACTACTGCGAGGAGCTCTCCTCGGCTCCGCCCCGGCTGGTTCCCGGGTTCGAGACCAACGTGGGCGCCATGGCCGGCCTCCACGGTGGTCTGGTGGTGGGATCCGACCGGTGTGAGCTGCTGGCCCGGGTCGCCCTGCCCGAGGACCTGCGGGCCCTGCTCATCCTACCCCAGATCGCGCCCGAGGTGTCTTCGGGCGCGGCGGAGTACCGCTCGCTGGTCCAGACCGCCCGTCGGGCGGACGAGCAGGCCGCACGGGGGAAGGTGTACCGGGTGTTCATGGATCTCCTCCCGGCCGCCCTCACGGGCGACCTGCGGGCCGTGGGAGACGTGCTCTGGGATCTGTCCCACGGCGGGTCCAAGCGAGCGGAGATCGAGCTCCACGGTGATCGCGGCAAGGAGGTCTGGGCAACCATGGAACGGCTCCGGAACGAGGGCGCCGAGATCGTGGGCATGAGCTCGGTCGGACCGGCGGTGTTCGCCTTGAGCCGCGACCCCGCGGTCTGGGCGAAGTGGAAACGGTGGGAGGTCTCCTCGGCCGTGACCTGCTCCGTCACCGTGCCCGTGGACAGCCGCGGCGCCCGGGTCCGCCTGGACGGGACCCCGATCCCGTACCGGTTTGAGCCCTGGTGGTCCGACCCCGTATACGGCTGACGCCCCCCCTGCGGGGAGCCCGAAGCTCCCCCTTCGCAAGGAAAGGAGGAAGGCGCATGAGACGAGGACGACGCGGCAAGACCTGGTGGTGGACCGGCTTGGTCCTGGGCCTGACGCTGTGCGCGAGCTCCGCCGTGGCTGGCGGAGGCCAGCACTACCCCAACGGAGCCGAGGACTTCGTGGTGGGCGCCTTGCCCCCGCCGGGGCTCTACTTCAAGAACTATCTCGTCTACATCAACAAAGATCGCCTCATGGACAACGAGGGCAAGAAGACCCCCGTGGAGTTCGACGCGAGCGTGTTCGCGGCGATCCCCCGGTTCATCTGGGTCAGCCCCTACAAGATCCTTGGGGCCTCGTGGGGGGCCCACGTCTTCATCCCGTTCTACACCGCGGATGTGGACGTGAAGGCCGGGAGCATGAGCCTGGTGGACGAGTCCAGCGGGGGGCTCGGTGACATTATCTTCAGTCCGTTCATCCTGGGATGGCACTTCGGCCCGAACTTCCACGCCGTGTTCGCCGTGGACATCTGGGCCCCGACCGGGAACTACGACAACGAAGACGCATCCACCCAGCTCCTGTCGCGGAACCACTGGACGTTCGAGCCGGTGTTCGCGGCTACGTACCTGTGGAAGGGGTTCGACTTCTCCGTGAAGCTCATGTACGACTTCAACACCACCAACGACGAGTACCTACCGGCCGGCAGCACGAAAGAGGTGGACCTCGACCCCGGCCAGGAGTTCCACTTCGACTGGGCCGTGGGCTGGTCCCCCAAGCCGGGCTGGCGGTTCGGCGTGAACGGGTTCTACTATTGGCAGACCACCGACGACGAGATCGACGGCACCGAGGACCCCAACCGCAGCCGCCTGGCCGCGATCGGGCCGGGCCTCAAGTGGTGGCCGAACCAGGGACGGTTCAGCGTGGTGGCCAAGCACCTCTGGGAGTTCGACGGCAAGAACATGCCCGAGGGATCGAGCACCTGGCTCAACGTGGTGTGGGTGTTCTGATCATCTCCGTTTCCACTCCCCGGGGCCCCGATCCGGGGCCCCGGGGCCATACCGAGGATCCATGGCCCATCCCCGGCGAGCCGAGAAACCCACGGAGCACGTCCCCCGCATCCTCGTGGTGGACGACGAGGTCGGCATGGTCGACCTCCTTCGCCGCGTGTTGGAACGGGAGGGCTATACAGTGGAGACCGCCAGCTCTGCCGAACAGGCGGAGCTCCTCCTGGCGGGGACCCCCTTCGACCTGGTGATCACCGATCTGGTGCTGGGCGGTCGGGGCGGTGAGCACGTGGTCCGGGTGACCAAGTCCACCCAGCCCGAGACCGAGATCCTCGTCATCACGGCCCACGCCTCGGTGGACTCGGCGGTGGAGGTGATGCGCGAGGGGGCCTTCGACTACCTGCGCAAACCCCTGCTACCGGAGGAGATCCTCCACGTGGTGCGCCGGGCGCTCGAGATGAAGGGCCTGCGCGACGAGGTCCGGACGCTGCGCCGGGAGAAGGCCGCGGCGCTGCTCCAGGGGGAGCTCCTGGGCCGCAGCCCCGCGATGCTCCGGGTGTTCGAGCGAGTGCGCCGGGCGGCCCGCACGGACGCCACCGTGCTGCTCGAGGGGGAGTCGGGCACGGGCAAGGAGCTGGTCGCCCGGGCCATCCACGCGGAGTCCCGCCGGGCCTCGGGGCCGTTCGTGCCCGTGAACTGCGGGGCGATCCCCGGCGACCTTCTGGAGTCCGAGCTGTTCGGACACGTGCGGGGTGCCTTCACCGGCGCCCATGCCGACCGGCAGGGGTACTTCGAGGCCGCCTCCGGCGGCACCCTGTTCCTGGACGAGATCGGCGAGATGGACCCGCGGCTCCAGGTGAAGCTGCTGCGGGTGCTCCAGGACTCGGCCGTGACCCGGGTGGGCGAGACGCGGCCCAGGCCGGTGGACGTGCGGATCGTGGCGGCCACCAACCGCAGGCTCCACGAGGCGGTGCAAGACGGGTCGTTCCGGAACGACCTGTACTACCGGCTCCGGGTCGTGCACATCGAGCTTCCCCCCCTCCGGGAACGGCGGGAGGACATTCTCCTGCTGGCCCACGCGTTCCTCCAGCGCTTCGCCCGGGCTTACGGCAAGGGGTTCGAGGACATCGACCCCCGGGCCGCCCGCACCCTGCAGCGGTACGACTACCCCGGCAACGTGCGGGAGCTGCGGAACATCATCGAGAGCGCGGTGGTGATGGGGCGGGGGAAGATCATCCACGAGTCCCACCTGCGCGAGGCCATGGGGGACGAGGCGTTCTCCCAGGCCTCGGGGGCGCCGGCGGAGTGGGAGCTGCCGTTCGACGAGGCCCTGGCGCGGGTGGTGGAGGAGTTCGAGCGGGCGTACCTGGAGCACAACCTGCGGAGGTTCGGGGGCCGGATCAAGAACCTGATCCAGGCCTCGGGGCTGTCGCGCCGGACCATCGAACGCAAGATGGCCCGCTACGGCCTATCGCGGCGCGACTTCGTGCCCGGCCGGGGGCCGGGGGGAGGATCAAGGGGGTAACGATCTTGGGCGAACGCCGTGCGGGCCGCGCGCTCCCACACCGCGAACTCCTCGGGAGAGAGCGGCGGCGCGTCCCGCAGGTCCGGGTCCAGCACCTCCTCGGTTCGGCACCGTTGCAGGGTCCAACCCACCTCCGCGGCCCGGCTCCGAAACCTCCGGCCCAGATCCCGCCCCAGCCGACACACCTCCTCGGAGCTCAAAAGGGCCGGGTGCACCGTGGTGCGGATCTCCAGGGGGATGGCCGTACGCTCCAAGACATGTAGCGAGGCGTCCACGGCCTCCGGGTCCGAGCCCGATCCTGCGTTGCGGCGGTAGGGTACCGGCTCCAGGGGCGCCTTCACGTCCAGGGCCACCTGGTCCACCAACCCGGCCTCCAGCAGCGACGCCAGCACCCCGGGCCGGGACCCGTTGGTGTCGAGCTTGATCCGGAACCCCAGGGCCCGGAACCGCTCCAGCAGGGCCGGGAGCCCCGGGTGGATCGTCGGCTCGCCCCCGGTCACGCACACCCCATCCACCCATCCCCGAAGCCGCACCAGCCGCTTCTCCACCTCGTCCCACGGCCAGGTGGGCACCTCGTGGGGCGAGGTCACGATCCGGTGATTGTGGCAGTACGGACACCGGAAGTTGCACCGCGCCAGGAACACCACGGCGGCCACCTGGCCCTTCCAGTCCGTGAAGGAGGTCTCCAGGAATCCCTTGATCTCCGGGAATGATGCCACTTCGACCTCCGCTCGAACGACGAGGGGCGACGAAGTCGTCGCCCCTCGCTCACCGGACGATCCCGGTCCGTCTCCCTCACCAGGGCGCCACGCCCGGGACTACGCCGCCTGCCCCTCCAGTCCCTCCAGGTACTTGCGGATCCGCACGGCTCCCGTGAGATAGTTCGAGTCCTCCAGCACCAGGATCGGCAGATTCCTCTCGGCCACGTTCACCAGCCCGTGCCAGGCCAGGTGGGCCAGGGCGTCCGGGTTCTCCGGCCCCAGCTCCTCCACCGCCACGCCCAGGGCGGCCAGATCCACCCGCTCCTTCACGTACTCGCACTTCTCACACCCGACTTTCGTGAACAGCGTCATGGGATCCTCCTGTAACTTCGGTCTTCGGTCGACGGTCGTCAGTCGTCGGTCGGGGCGGCTTTCGAGCCGTCCGGGGCCCCACCCCACGATGCCGGGCTCACGCCTCTGCCGCGCCGGCCCCGGCGGAGGGGGCGTCGGAGAAGTAGCCCGCCGTACGCTGCCGATCGTGGAGCTCGCCGATCTTGCCCTTGTTCCATGAGCTGATCTTGGTGAAGTAGCCGGTGATCCGGGTGATCCCCTCCACGTCGTCGCTGCCGCAGTGCGGGCAGGTCTCCGACAGGCCCCGGCTCGTGCGGGCGCAGGCCACGCAGGTGGTGAACTCAGGGCTGAAGGCCACCTGATCGTTATGGGTGTTCCGGAAGATCTTCACCACGAACCGGGCCAGGCTCTCGGGGTGGGGCCTCTCCTCGCCCAGCCACAGGTGGGTGATCGCGCCGGCCTCGATGAGCGGGTGGAACAGGCCCTCCAGCCGCACCCGGTCCACGGGGTTGGTGGGGCTCCCCACGTGGAGCTGGGTCGAGTTGGTGTAGTACACCTCGCCCCGGGACACGTCGCCCCGCACGGCCGAGCCGGCCGCTGGCGAGTAGTACTTGAGGTCGAGTTTGGCGAACCGGTAGGCCGTGGACTCGGCCGGGGTCTGCTCCAGCACGAAGTGCATGTCGTGCTTGCGGGCGAGCTTGTCGGCGGTGAGCTTCATGTGGGCGATCACCTTCAGCCCGAACCGGAACGCATCCTCGCTGTCGTGGAGCTCCTGGCCGGTGTGGATCTTGATCATCTCGTTGAGCCCCACCATGCCGAGCAGATAGCTCACCCGGTGCATGCGCAGGTACGGCTGGCCGTCCCGGTTCATGGTCAGCAGCGACAGGGGACCCCGCTCCCCTTGGCTCAGCAGGCGCTCGATGAACGCCTTCTTCTGCAGGTGGGCCTGGGCGGCCAGCTCCATCATCTCGGTCAGCTGCTGGAACAGCCGGGTGTCGTCGCCCCCGGCCCGGTACGCGATCCGGGGGAGGTTCAGGGTCACGTTCTGGAGGGCCGAGTACCGCATCCGCCAGGGCTGCTTGGCGTCCTCCAGGTCCGACTTCTCCAGCTTGAACGCGAGCCGGCAGCACTCGGAGATTTTGGCCGTGTCCCCCCGGTCGAACACGAAGTAGGTGTTGCCCTTCTCGGCGGCCACCTCGCAGATCCGGTGGAGGAATCGCTCGTGGCCCTCGGTCTGGAAGAACTTCTCGGTGATGTGCACCAGTGGCTTCGGGAAGAAGAACGGCCGGCCCGAGGCGTCGCCCTCGGCGTACACGTCGAACAGCTTCCACAGGAACCGCTGGGCCTCCTTCTCGTAGTCGCCGTAAGTCTTGCCCGTGTACTCGCCGCCCGGGCCGATGGCCGGCACGTCCTGGAAGTGCTTGGGCACCTCCCAGTACAGGTTGATGTCCGAGAAGATCGCCTGCCCTCCTCGGGCCACGGCCTGCTGGGAGTACTCGAAGATCAGCATCTGGGCGAGCTGCTCCACGTCCCGGTCCGGCAGGCCCTCCAGGTACGGGGCGAAGAACAGGTTCACCGCGTCCCAACCGATGGCCCCGGCGAAGTTGGACTGGAGCGCGGCCGAGAACTTGACCATGTGGGCCAGGAGCACCTCGGGATGCTTGGCCGGGCGGGCGTTGGCCAGGCTGTTGGGCAGGTTCAGCCCGAACTTCTTGAGGTACTCCAGGCTCTGGCCCGAGCAGTAGGGCCGGTCGATGAACCCGAGGTCGTGCAGGTGCAGGTCGCCGCGCATGTGGGCGTCGGCCACCTCCTGGCTGAACACGGCCAGGAGCGCGTACTCCTTCTTGATGTTCTCGGCCAGGGTCAGGTTGGTGGCCTCGGGCCCGTGGGGGACGTTGGCGTTCTCCTTGTTGGGCGCGACCAGCAGCTCCTCCACGTCGTACAGGGGCATGCCGAGCCGGGTGTGCATCCGCCGGGCGCTCTCCAGCCCCATCTCGATCAGCTTCGCGTCCACCAGCTCACGGATCAGGGGCGCGGTGAGCACCTGGATCCGGGACCTGTGGATCATCTGGTCCACCGCCTCGGCCACCCGCTCGGCCGTGTCCCGGTCGAGGAACGTCTCCCGGACCAGCGCCTCCACGATGCGGCTCCGGTCCCAGTTGACGATCTCCATGTCCGAGGTTCGGACGAACAGCACCCGGTCGGTGGCGTCCGAATCGCGGGGCACCGGACCACCTCGGTTGAGCTCCATCACCTCGCCCATGACCGTCGCTCCTTCCGTAGGGAAAACAGGGGGTTAGGAGGGGAGAAAAAGGCCACATCTTGTGGGCGGCCAAATAATACCACGACATATTGTGGTGGGCTACCCCTTTTTTGCGCCCAAGGGTTGCACTGGACGGCCATGCCGATCCAGCCCCGCCAGCCTGGGTTTCTTGCGCAGGGCCGGCCCCTCCTTTATGCTTCGAACGCCCCGTAACCCCGAGGCCCCCACCCGCATCGTAAGGATGTCGCAATGGACGAAACCCGGTTGGTGGAGCGGGCCCGAGCAGGCGACTTCGACGCCTTCGAGGAGCTGGTCACCCGCACCGAGGGACGCATCTACAGCCTGCTGCTGCGCATGACCGGCAACCCGGAGGACGCGCGGGAGCTGCTGCAGGAGACGTATCTGAGCGCCTACAAGAAGCTCGGCTCGTTCCGGGGCAACGCCGCGTTCTCCACGTGGCTGTACCGAATCGCCACGAACCACGCTCTGATGCGGCTGCGGCGCAAACAGCCCGAGACCGTGTCGTGGGAGGAGCTGCCCTTGCCCTCCCACGAGGAGATCCGGCAACGTGGGGTGAGCGACTGGGCGGTAGACCCGAAGGAGGCCCTGCTACGGCGGGAGATCCGGGAGCTGCTGGTTCGGGCGATCCAGGACCTGCCGCCCCTGTACCGGGCGGTGGTGCTGCTGCGAGACGTGGAGGGCCTGAGCACGGCGGACACGGCCAAGATCCTCGGGACCACGGAGGGCGCGGTGAAGACCCGCCTGCACCGGGCCCGGATCCATCTGCGGGAAAAACTGAGCCCCTACTTCGCCGACGGCGAGGAACGCGGGGGGCGGGCGGTGATCCCATGACCCGGAAACTCACGTGCAAAGAGATCCTGGAGCAGCTCTCGGCCTACATCGACGAGGAGCTGGACCCGTCGATCTGCGCCGAGATCGAGGCCCACATGGAGGGGTGCAACCCCTGTGTGGCGTTCCTCAACACCCTCAAAAAAACCGTGGTCCTGTACAAGTACTCGGCAGAGGGTGACGAGGTGCCCCGGGAGGTCCACATCGACCTCCACCGGTTTTTGCGGGAGAAGTGCGCCCAGGACGAAGGGGAGTAGGATGGACGGGTGGATCTGGTTGCTCTTGATCGTGGTGGTCGGATACTGGACGATTCGGGGAGGCGGCTGAGGCGCGTGTTGACCCGCCGGTCGGCGGGCCGCCCTCGCTACACGAAACGAAACCGAAACCAAGGAGAGACCAAGATGGCAGGAGACAAGGTGCTCAACGTGACCGACGCCGATTTCGAGGAGAAGGTCCTCAAGGCCGACAAGCCGGTGCTGGTGGACTTCTGGGCCGCCTGGTGCGGACCGTGCCGGATGATGGGGCCGGTGATCGACGAGGTGGCCGCCGCCTACGACGGCAAGGTGATCGTGGCCAAGATGAACGTGGACGACAACCCCCAGACCCCGGCCAAGTACGGCGTTCGCGGCATCCCGAACCTGAAGCTGTTCCAGAACGGCCAGGTGGTGGACGAGGTGGTGGGAGCCGTGCCCCGGCAGAAGCTCGAAGAGATGCTCAACCGGGTGGTGTGAGGGAAGGACCATGCCGCTCTACGAGTACCGTTGCGCCCAGTGCGGGGAGAAGACCGAGGTGCTGGTGCGGTCCGGCGATCGGGCCGACGCCCCCAGGTGCCCGGCCTGCGGGGCGCCCATGGAGCGTCAGTGGGCGCCGGTGGCGGCTCACACAAAGGGGGCGGGGGGCGGGAGCTGCGCTCCCAGGGGAGGATTCACCTGAGGGTAGTGCCGACGGGGCCGGGGGCCCCGCGGACGCGGCGCAGGTGCTGGTGGGGCCTGCGCCTTTGTTTTCCTTGCGTTTCGTTTGGAGGGATCGGTGATGGGCCTGCGATGGGGGAAGGGGTGGGGGGCCGTGTTGGTGGTGTTCCTGCTCGTGGTCGGCGCGGCCTGCTCCAAGACCGAGGAGAAGGGCCGGCAGCCCAAGCCTGCCCCGGACTTCGACCTGGTGAGCGTCGACGGTAACCACGTGCGTCTGTCGGATCTGCGGGGCAAGGTGGTGCTCCTGGACTTCTGGGCCACCTGGTGCCCGCCGTGCCGGGTCGCCATTCCCCACCTGGTGGAGCTCCAGCGGAAGTACCGGAAAGAGGGGCTGGTGGTGATCGGAATGAACATGGACCAGGACCCGGACGAGCTGGCCCAGTTCATGGCCCGGACCACCTTCAACTACCCCGTGGTCCGGGTGGACGAGACCACCCGCATGGCCTACGGGGGCATCTCGTCGATTCCCCAGGCGTTCCTGATCGACCGGGCCGGATACCTGCGTCACTCGTTCATGGGCTTCAGCCCCGACATCGGCCGGGACATGGAGGAGAAGGTCCGCCGGCTGCTCGAGGAGAAGCCCGCGGAGTGAACCGAAGGAGAGGGGGATGATGGACGAGGAACTCCGACGGTGGCGGGACCTGACCGACCTGGACCCTGACACCCTTTCGCCCCGCAGGCTCGACTGGTCCCGCAAGCCCGAGGCGTTCAAAAGGTATCCCGACCGTCCCCGGGTTCCGCTGCCCAGGCCCGGCGTCCTCCGGACACCCCGGGTGGACCTATGGGACGTGCTGGCCCGGCGACGCTCCCGCCGGGAGTTCACGGGCGAACCGATCCGGCTCGAGACCCTGGCGGCCCTTCTGTGGGCCTGCCAGGGCGTGACCGCCCGGCAGGGCCCGTGCCTGCTGCGCACCGCCCCCTCGGCCGGGGCCCTGTACCCGTTCGAGACCTATGTCTCGGTCCAGGCGGTCGAGGGCCTCGACCCATGCCTCGCCCATTTCGACGTGGCCGGGTTTGCGCTGGAGATCCTGGAGCAGGGCCACCACGGCCGGCGAATCGCGCTGGCCGCCCTGGCCCAGGGGTTTCTGGACCGGGCCGCAGCCGTGCTCGTGTGGACCGCGGTGTACCCCCGGGCCGCGTGGAAGTACCGGGAGCGGGCCCTGCGCTACCTGGGCCTGGACCTGGGGCACGTGTGCCAAAACCTGGCGCTGGCGGCCGAGGCGTTCGGTCTTGGGTGCTGCCCGGTGGCCGCGTTCTTCGACCGGGAGATGAACCAGGTGCTCGGCGTGGACGGCGAGGAGGAGTTCGCCTACTACCTGGCCGCCGTGGGCCCGCTGCCTTCGCCGCGGGAGAGGATAGAAGGCTAAAAAGCTGGAAAGTCATCAACCCGGCGGCAAAATAGACGCGCCACCTCGGAGGGCGGGGCGAGGGTTTCAGGAACCAGATTTCAGCGGACAGATGACAGGAAAATCCCCAAAAGCGGCCCGGTTTATCGGGTGCATCCACCAGGGTCACTGGATGGCCTTCCCTGCCCTCCGTCCACTGAATTCTGTTCACTGATACGGCCGCGCCCGGCTCTCCGGCAGGTCCCTCGCCCTTCCGAAGAAGGGGACGAGAGCATCTATTTAGCTGCCGGGCTGATAACACCCCGCTCTTTCTCCTTGCATCCGCCCCCTAAGGGGCGTAGGGTGTGGCCCACAACAAAGGGGCTGCGACGCGGCCCAAGACGGCAGTTTCGGTGTGCGAACCCAGGCGGGAGAGGCGACCGTGGCCTCTCCCGTTTTTTGTGTTTCCGCTCACCCGCAGACGTTTTCGACGCAATTGGATGGACGTGTTCCGGAGTCTGGGATTTGGTTCCTCGGTCTGGGCTTGGCGCCATCGCGGTTGCACACACCCGGGATCAGAGGTCCCAGACAAGGAGAAGGCAACATGGCTAAGGGCACTGTGAAGTGGTTCAACGACCAAAAGGGCTACGGTTTCGTCACCCCCGAGAACGGGGGCGCAGACCTGTTCGTGCACTTCAGCGCGATCCAGGGCGAAGGGTTCAAGACCCTGACCGAGGGGCAGACCGTGGAGTTCGACGCGGTCCCCGGCATGAAGGGTCCCCAGGCGTCCAACGTCCGGCCCGTGTAGAACCGTCGGTCCCCGACGAACGAAACGGCGCGGGTTCCCCCAGGGGGACCCGCGTTTTTTCGTGTTCGCCCCCCAACCGAGAAAGGAGCCATCCCATGGCGAGACGCACCAAACAGACCTACCAGAAACGGGCCCGGGAGAAGGCCCGGCAGGAGCGGCGTATGGAGAAGCAGGCCCGCCGGGCCGAGGCCCGGGAGCGCAAGGCCCAGGAGCCGCCCCGGCCGGACGACGGCGAGGATCCGGACATCGCCGGCATCGTGCCCGGCCCCCAGCCCCTGCCGCCCCAGTTCCGGGACGACGAGTGATCTCGTCTGGGAGGCGGGGAGGCTGGAAGGCTGGAAAGCCAGGAACTTTCCTTTTCTAGTGTTCCGTTTCGCAAAAACGTG
>JAADGT010000044.1 GCA_013152215.1 Deltaproteobacteria bacterium | reverse complement strand
ACTCGCCCCGGTCCCCAGCGCCTCGTATCCGATTCCTGTTCGTCGGCCCGTGGGTTCGTTCCACGCTTCCTCCGGACGCTCGGTCACCCTCACGCCCTTGCGCTTCCCTTCCCTCGTCGTGACCTACTCGGGGAAGGACTTTCACCTCCAAGCCAGTGCCCATGCCGGGCGTACAAACACAAGGGGTTACGGCCTAAGCCGTAACCCCTTGTGTTTACTGGTGCGCGCGAGAGGATTCGAACCCCTGACCTGCGGATCCGTAGTCCGCCGCTCTATCCAACTGAGCTACGCGCGCAAATTGCTTGTACGATTTACTCGGCCTTTATGAAGTCCTTGAGCAGGACGGCGTAGCGCTCGTGCTCGAAGGCGTGGGCCTCGGGGTACATGCTGAACATCCACCCGGAGAACACCTCTTGGCCGTTCTCCTTGATCACCAGCCGGGCCGCCGGGTTCTCCGTGTCGTTGGACTTGGAGGTGATCACCCCACCGCCCATGGTGAACGCGGGCAAAAAGGTCTCCACGGTGATCTCGAGCCCGCCCACGGTGGCGGTCTGGCCGATCCCGATGGTGACGTCCTCGGTCTTGTTCTCCTTCTTGTCCGTCACCGTCAGGACCACGGCCTTCCAAGCGGCCTTCACGTCCTCGGGCACCACCACCTGGCGCTTGACCGGCGCCGCCCCCATGGACCCGGTGCCGCCGGGCTGGGCCTCGTGGGACGCGGACGGCTCCACCTTCTGGGCCGGCGCCTCGGCCTTGGGGGCTGGCTCCTCGCTCTTGGAACAGGCGCCGAGAGCCAAGGCCCCGGCGAGTGCGACCGCCACTACGATCCGCGTCCTCATGACCAACTCCTCGAAGCAGGAACGGAAGAGGGAGTGGCGGAGAGGGGGGGATTCGAACCCCCGGTACCCTTGTGGGGTACACACGATTTCCAGTCGTGCACCTTCGGCCAGCTCGGTCACCTCTCCGTTGTTCCCGGAAAAGCATTGGCGGAGAGGGAGGGATTCGAACCCTCGGTAGGGGGGAACCCTACACTGGTTTAGCAAACCAGCGCCTTCAGCCTCTCGGCCACCTCTCCGACCCGCGAAGAGGCGCATTCTACTGACCCGCCCGGGCCCGGTCAAGCGGTTTGGCGCTCCGGGGGATCCGCCCCCCTTGCAGGGGGCGGGTGCCGTGGTATCCATGTAAGTACAAAGGAGAATTCCCGATGAGGCTTCGCCATGGGCTCTTCGTCCGCATTGGACTGCTGCCGTTCCTGGTGCTGGCCTTCGCCGGATCGGGCGGGGCCGGGATGGGAACCGAGCGGATGCTGCGCGAGGGGGAGCCTGCACCCCGGTTCCGGTTCGCGGAGATCCCCGGCGGCGAGGTCCGGTCCCTCGACGAGGTGGCACCGGGCCGACCGGTGCTGGTGGTGTTTCTCCAGACCGCATGCCGCTCATGTGTTCGGGAGATGTTGGCGATCAAGAAACTGAGGGCGGAGATCGGCAGGTTCGGGGTGGTGGGCGTGTTCGTGGACATGAAGGCCAGGGACTTCGAGGGGTACATCCGCGACTACGACCTGCCGTTCCGGTTCACCTGGGACCCGGACTTCACCCTGGCCAACGCTTTCGGGGTCACGTTCACCCCGGCGAGCTTCCTGCTCCGGCCCGACGGGACGGTGGAGGCGGTGTATCGGGGGTTCACGGTGGGGCTGGAAGAGAGCATGGGCCGCGACATCCTTCGGTTGTTGCGGCGGATCGGGGGGCGCTGATCCGACGAACCAGTACGCGCTGCGGGCTTCGGGGCCTCCCCGCCTGCGGCGAGACGGAGGAACGACATGTGGGAGAAGCTGCAGTCCCTGCTGGACCGGGCCGGCACCCGGAGACCCGACGAGGAGATCCTCTCGTTCCCCGAGTACCTCGACCTGGTGCGACGGGAGCCTTGGGTCACCCGAAACACGTTCCAGATCCTCCACGACATGCTTCTGAGCTCGGGCGTGGAGTACCAGGTGATCCCGGGCAAGCCGATCCGGCACCGCTACGCGTTCTTCGAGGACGAGTCCCTGGTGGGGCCGTTCGCGGTGTTCGGCCAGCAGAAGGCCAAGGAGAACCTGGTGGAGAAGATCTCCAACGCGAGCCGGGGCCTGGAGGCCGCCAAGCGCCTGTGGATCCTGCTCGGCCCGCCCGGTGCGGCCAAGTCCCGGTCGATGGACGGGATCAAGAACGCCCTGAACGCCTACTCCCGCACCGAGGACGGCAAGACCTACACCCTGCTCCTGCCCACGGTGGACGAGCGCCTGCGGGAGAAGGCGCTGTTCGAGGAGGACGGCATCTGGTACCTGCAGGCCCCGATCTACGAGCGGCCCCTGCAGGTGGTGCCCCCTACCCTGCGGCCCATGTTCCTCCGGGAGCTCAACAGCACCCTCGATCCGGAGGACATGGACGCCTTCTTCGAGAAGCACCCCCACTACGACGGGGTGTTCCGGGTGGAGATCGACGGGCTCGTCTCCCCGTACACCGACCACGTGCTGCGGGAGTTCATGCTGGCCAAGGGGCTCAGCTTCGGGGCGCTCCTCCCCTACCTGAAGGTGCGCCGCATGATCTACGACGCCCGCACCAAGACCGGCATCGGGTCCTACACCCCCCGGGACGAGAAGAGCCAGGAGGCCGGATCGCTGGTGGGCAACATCGACTACAGCCTGCTGCCTCGGTTCGGCAGCGAGTCCCATCCCCTGGTCCACGACTACAAGGGGGAGCTGTGCGTGGGCGCCAACGGGTTCGTGGAGATCCACGAGATCCTGAAGCTGTCCGACCGGTTCCTGTACGAGCTGCTGTTCGCCACCCAGGACCGGTTCTTCAAGCCCGAGGGCCAGCCCCCCATCCCGTTCAACGGGGTGATCATCGGCCACACGAACTTCCACGAGTACAACATGTTCCTGGCCAACGAGGCGTTCGAGGCCCTGCGGTCCCGGACCACCTTCATCGAGATGCCCCTGTCGGTGCACTTCAAGGACGAGGAGCGGATCTACGCCTACACCTACTCCAACGAGCGCCGCGGGTGGTCCCCGGAGAAGAAGTTCGTGGCCCACACGGCGCCCCACAGCCTGGAGTTCCTGAGCCTGGTGGCCGTGATGACCCGGCTGTACGAGTCGAAGCAGAACCCGAACCTCACCCTGCTGCAGAAGGCCCTGATCTACGCGGGCCGGGCCGACAGCGGGGTGGACAACAACATGGCCCGGACGATCCTGGAGGAGTTCGAGTACGTGCGGCCGTCCGAGGGCACCTTCGGGCTCGACCCCCGGTTCATCCAGAACGTGTTCGAGCGCACCGAGCACTTCCAGATCAACGAGTACCAGGCGAACCTGCGGCGGCTCCGGGAGGAGGAGGGGGAGCCGGCCCTGCTCACCTCCATCGCCCTCCGGAACCCCTGCGTGACCCCCCTGGACCTGTACCTGCGCATGGAGAACTCGATCAAGGAGACCTTCGCGTCCAACAAGACCAGGCTGCGCCACTACGTGGAGAAGGTGCTGCCACAAGCCAAGCGGTGGATCTTCGCCCAGATCGCCAGCGACGTGTACACCGCCGTGCTCCGGGACGAGACCGTGGTGGAGACAACCTGGAAGCGTTACACGGACCACGTGCGGGCCTACGTGCACAACACCACCGTGAAGCACGAGGTGACCCAGGCCGACGTGCAGCCCGACGAGAAGTTCATGCAGGCCATCGAGCAGTACCTGGGCATCCCGGACAAGGAGGTGTTCCGCAAGGAGCTCTCCGACGCGATCGCCAGCGTGGGCTACCAGGTGCTGCTGTCCGACGAGCCGTCGTACCAGAGCGCGATCCGGCGCTACGTGTTCGAGAACGAGTTCAAGGCCACCGAGAACGTGAAGCTGCTGGGCTGGATCAAGAGCGGGTCGAGCGCGGCCGGGGTCCACTCGAAGGAGCAGGAGGAGCTGGACGCCACGGTGCGCTACCTGATGGACCGGCTGGGGTACTGCGGCAAGTGCGCGTACCAGGCCCTTACGATCACGGCGAACGCTTCGAGCATTGCGGAGTGACCCGGGGTTCCCCATGGCCGAAGACGTCATCGAGTCCAACGAGTCCGAGGGCCTGTTCAACGACTTCATCGAGAACCAGCTCGAGGACCTGGTGGAGCACATCGTCAACGAGGGGGATCTGGACCGCCTGGGAGACGCGGGGTCGGACATCGTGATCGAGATGGACGACATCGTGCCCCCCACCTTCGTGTACGACGACGAGGGCGCGGGCGCAGGCGGCCGTGGCACCGGGCCGGGTCGCGAGAAGGAGCGGCTGCGCTTCAGCCTTCCGTACGAACGGTTCATGGAGCTGGTGGCCCGGAAGCTGGGCCTGCCGAACCTGACCAAGACCGGCCAGGGCCGGATCAAGGAGCTGTCGTACACCTTCCGGACCTTCGGGCCGGTGGGCGTGATCCTGGACAAGCGCCGCACGTTCCGCCGGGCCCTGCGCTCCAGCATCGGGCTCGGGGTCTACGACCCTGCCGCGGGAAAGTTCGAGGTTCAGTTCCGACGCCGCGACCGGCGCTACCGGGTGCCCCAGCGTGTGGAGCGGCCGCGGTTCAAGGCCGTGGTGTTCTACATGGGCGACATCTCCTACTCGACCTGGGGCGAGCGGCTCGAGATGGAGAAGCGGCTGGTGGGTTTCATCCACCACTGGCTCGACTTCAACTACGGCGCGGGCAACGTGGATCATCGGTTCTTCGTCCACGACGTGGAGGCCTACGAGGTGGACCCCGACGCGTTCTACCGGGTGGGCACCGCCGGCGGCACCCGCGCCGCGCCGGTGTTCGAGCTGGTGGGCCAGGTGGCGGTGAACGAGTACGACGTGGGCTCCACCAACTTCTATGCCTTCTACTTCGGGGACGGCGAGCTGTTCGAGGACGACGCCTCCAACATCGTGGCGGTGCTGGAGGAGACCCTCAAGCCGCTGTTCAACCGGGTGGGCCTGGTGGAGGTGAAGCCCAGCCGGTTCAGCTACCTCAACCGGGAGGTGGAGAAGGCGTTTCCAGCCGACCCGGTGATCCGGCTGGCCCAGATCAAGGACAAGAAGCAGACCGTGGCCACGATCCAGACCCTGTTCGGGGAGGCCCCCCGTGCGTAGCGTTCGCACCGACCCCCTGCTGTCCCGGCTGGTGGACCGGGTGATGGAGATCGCCCGGGACCTGGGCCGCACCTTGCCGGAGATCCGGTTCTTCCTGCTGGACGGGCTCGAGTTCGCCGCCCTCCTCGAGAAGAACGTGTACCCGGCGAGCCCCCTGAACCTGTGGGAGGGCAAGCGGATGGCCCACCGCCGCCACCGGATCGAGACCGGCGAGGAGACCACCCTGTACTACGAGGTGGTCCAGACGGGCGACCCGGCCTACGCGTACCTGAACAGCGCCAACTCCCCGGTGATCCAGGCCTCGGTCATGGCCCACGTGGTGGGCCACTGTGAGTTCTCGCTGCTCAACGTGCTCCGGGACGCCGAGCCCGACCGCACCGAACGGGTCCTGCACCTGGTGCGCAAGGTGGAGCTGGCCCGGCAGCAGATGGGCCAGAAGGACTACGTGGAGTTCTGGAACGCGTGCGAGTCGGCCACCAGCCTGGCCGCTCCCCGCTCCCAGTACAACCTGGACCGGACGGTGGAGACCGAGTCCCACCCCTCCCCCGGCGTGGGGGACGGGGAGTCCTCCCCGCCCCAGAGGCCGATCCTGCCGGTGTTCGACACGCTCACCGAGCTTCTCCACCCGGCCGAGGAGCCCCCCTTCGAGCGCGAGATCCGGGTGCGCCGCCGGCAGCAGGCCCTCGGCCGGCGGGGGTACGTGCTGCGGGCCCCCTGCCAGGACGTGTTGGGGTTCCTGCGGCTCTACGCGCCCCTGAGCCCGGCGGAGCGCCGGGTGCTGGACTATCTGTACGAGACCCGGGCCCCCCAGGAGTTCGTGATGCGCACCCAGATCATGAACGAGGGGTGGGCCATGTACTGGGAAAAGAAGATCATGCTCGAGCTGTTCCGCGAGCGGATGATCCCCGGGGTCATCGAGTACGCCCGCGTGTTCTCCGGGGTGTGCGCGCCGCGGCCCTACTTCCAACGAAACCCCTACCACGTGGGCTACAACCTGTGGTGCCGAATCGAGGAGGACCTCCGGCACGGCCGCCTCACCCTGGAGTACCAGGAGGAGACGGACCTGGAGAGAAGAGAGGCCTGGGACCACCCCACCCCCGTCGACCCGATCGAGGCCATGGGCCGGATCGTCCGGACCACCACGGACGCCGAGTTCCTGCGGCGGTACCTGACCAAGGAGGCGGTGGAGGCCCTGAGCCTCAACCGCATCCCCCGGCCCCTGGCCGAACGGATGGGCGTCCGGCCGGCCGACGCCCACCGGGCCGACGACCAATGGGTGTGGCTCGACCCCGAGGCCGTGCGGCAGGAGATGCTCCGGTTCTACGTGCACTTCTACCGGCCGCGAATCTATGTGGTGGACACCGAGTTTCGGGACGGGGGGCTGCTGCTCTACCACCGGGACGACGGCCGTACCCTGCGCCAGGACTGGATCCGACCGACCCTTCGGAACCTGAACCGGATCTGGAAGGGCCCGGTGGCCCTCGTGACCCGGTCGTCCCTCCACGCCTACGCGGGCGGACGGTACGTGCAGGAGGAGGTGGAACCGGTGGAGTTCGAGGAGGTGAGGGAGCGGATGTTGAGGGGAGAGAAGGCGCTGGCCGCGTGAACACCGAGGGGAAGCCTCGTCAGGCCCCTGCGGGGCTAGAGACTAGAAACTAGAGAACTCTTTGGGACCTCGGCCCGTTAGGCACCTCGCCGATCCACCAGGCCCCTGCGGGGCCCTACAAGGGGGAAGGTAATGTTCCCTGATCCGGGGGCCACAGCCGCCGACGGTTCGGGGAAGCGGCCCGGCCGCCTAGCGGCCTAGCAGCCCAGCCGCCTAGCGGGCCGAAGGCCCAGACCGACGACCGTCGACCGTCGTCACGAGGTGTCCATGCGCCACGAAGAGTTTCGAAGTCTGCTCGGCCGACTCCGCAAGCGCAGCCTGCGGTTCTCGGAGTTCGTGGACTACCTGATGGAGAAGCCGGAGGAGGCCCTACGCACCAGCTCCACGCTGGTGTGGGAGGCCATCGAGCACTTCGGGTTCGAGATCGTGGTCCGCAGCGGCGAGCCCACCCTGAGCTACACCATCTTCAAGGACCCGTTCTCGGGCGGCACGAACGCGGTGTTCGGCCAGGAGTTCTGCATCAAGCAGGTGGTGGACGTGATCGAGGCCATGGGCAAGGAGTCCGGGCCCAACCGGGGGATCGTGCTGGTGGGACCGCCCGCCTCGGGCAAGACCAACATCGTGGACCTGATCAGCCTGGCGCTGGAGGAGTACACCAAGGAGCACCACACCTCGATCTTCACTTTTTTCTTTCGGTTCGAAGGCCGCAACGGCAGGGTGGTGGAGGTACGGCCCCAGTTCCTTCACAACCCGGTGCTGCTGTTCCCCACGAGCATCCAGGAGGACTCCACGATCCGGCACCCCCGCCAGGAGCTGTTCGAGCTGATCAACGCCCGCCGGGGCAAGCACGAGAAGATCCTGGTGCCCACCTATTTCCAGCACGCCAACCTGGACAAGCGCAGCCTCGACATCCTGGAGTCGCTGCTCGTGCACCCCCGGAACATCGGCAAGACCCTGTTCGACGTGATCGAGGAGTACGTGCGGGTGGAGGAGGTGGAGTTCTCCAACGCCCAGGCCAAGGGCATCGCCAACATCGACGACATGCGCGAGCTGCGGATCACCGTGCATCCCCTCGAGCTCGGGGAGGACGACCGGGCCGTGCTGGCCGAGCACCTGCCCGGCACCCGGCTGCGGGAGTACCAAGGCGCGCTGGTCGCGGCCAACCGGGGGATCCTGCACATCCACGACGCGTTCGGAGGCATCGGCACGGACGGGCCGTCCGAGCGGGACTACAAACCGCTCCTCATGCTGCTGGGGAGCGGCCGGGCCTCGGTCGAGGCCACCCAGACCGCGGTGGACACCACGGTGGTGCTGACCACCAACCTGGAGGAGATGACCCAGCTCGAGCGGCAGCTCACCTCGTCGAAGCTGCTCGACCGGATCGAGAAGATCCCGGTCAACTACCTGCTGGACGCCCAGTCCGAGATGGAGATCCTCCGCCGCGACCTGGCCAACATGCGCCAGAAGTACGACGTGGACCCGAACCTGCTGAGGGTGGCGGCGTACTTTGCCGTGCTCACCCGCCTGCTGCCGCCCCGGAAGCCCCCGGCCGACTGGGACGACGACCGCAAGCGCCTGTTCTGCTCGATCACCCCCGAGCAGAAGCTGTTCATCTACGCCTGCCGCTCCGAGGACCCGGTGGCCACCATTCGCAAGCTGCCCCACTGGCACCCGTTCCGGAGCGAGATGATCAAGCGCAACATCAACATCCACGACACCGAGGCCCTGTCGCGGCTGATCGCCCGGGACGAGGGGCGGGTCAGCCTGGAGCAGAGCGGGGTGTTCACGACCGAGCAGCTCAAGGGGATCGACGATGCGTTCATGCGGGCCCTGATCCAGGAGCACTACCCCAACGAGGGCCGCCACGGGATCTCGGTGCGCCAACTGCAGAACATCATGCGCGACACCATCGCCCACTCGGACGGCCTGCGGGTGCACGTGGGCACCTTCTTCGCCCAGCTCCGCCGCATCTTCACCGGCGGCGCGGACCTGCACCACTGGCTGGCCATCGATCCCGCCTATCACAAGGGCCGCAAGCCCCTGCCCCCACGCACGGTGGGGTTCGTGAGCTTTGGGGAGGGAGAGGGCGACTACGGGGACTTCGAGGGGTTGGCGCGGGTCACCCAGGCCCTGTACTGGTCGATCATCCGCCACGAGATCACGGTGGCCACGGTGAACCGGGACCCCGACGAGATCGCCTTGGACCTACGCCGCTACCTCCAGCACGCGCTCCTGGCCAAGGCCCACGCCAACCGGGCCTTCGCCCACGTGATGGTGCCCCGGTACACCTACGTGGACCCGAACACCGGCGAGAAGGTGGACCGGCCCGACGAGTCGTTCCTGGAGGCGATCGAGGAGATCCTGGCACCCGGGCGCAGCGGCATCGCCCTGCGAAACGAGATCGCCCAGCGGTTCCTGGACCTCCAGGCCTCGGGAGAGCTGGTGCTCGAGCCGGGCAAGCCGGTGATCGCCTCGCGCGCGGACAACGTGCTCACCGTGTTCGCGGCGGAGTACGAGCGGCTCCTGGGCCACCGCCGGGCCGCCGGGGAGGTGGACGCCAACCGTCTGACGGAGGCGTTCTTCAAGAAGAAGCGCGAACCCGAGGCCTATGCCGGGATGGATCCGCGGATCACCGAGTTCGCCGAGAACGTGCTTCGGAACATGTCGAGGAGGTTCGGCTACTCGAAGCAGGGCGCGCTCGACACCGTGCTGTATGCCGTGCGCAAGGGGGTGGTGGACTTCCGGGAGATCATCACCTGATCGGGGCCGGTCAGTTCTGGGTGGACTCGAGGAACTCCTCGATGATTTGGGCTCCCTGGGGGCCCAGGTTCAAGAAGTAGATGGCCAGGCGGTACTCCGCGACACCGGGCGTCTCGGCTTCGGGCTCCACCCGAACCACCACGCCGTCGCACTCCACGGTGCGGTGGTCGCCGTGGTCGAAGGGCAGGTCCAGGGCCACCCGCAGCTTGGAGAACGGCTTCACGTGCCGGGGCACCTTGCAGTACAGGCCGCGGGTCGAGATGTTGATGGACTCGGCCCGCACCCCCTCACCGTCCCCGCCCACGCGCAGCGGAAAGCTGGCCTCGTAGCGGGGGTCCCTGCGCCGCTCGTTGCTCTCGCCCGGACCTTTCGCCTGTGCCATCACCGCTCCTCCCGAACCTCCGTGCCGCTCCACGCGGGCGGCGCCCCCATGCCCACGAAACGGGCGCGCCCCACCGGCCGTGCCGATCTTTTCGATATGCTCCATGATAGGGCAAACCCCGCGGAAACACAACGCCATGGAGCCATAGCCCGCATCATTCATGAAGCCTTCTGCTGCAACCGCCGCTGGCACGCCAGCTCGGGGTGCGCTCGTGCTTGCCCCCGACCTGACGCGCACGCAGCGGTTTCGCGACGAACTCTCAGAAACGGTGCGGGCTGGTGCCCCGTTCCGCAAGAAAGCATACGGGTTGCGGCGGTGGGGCTGGGAGCTCCGACGGAACGCGACGGCCGAGCGGACCGAGCCAAGGCGGCCCCTGCAAGGCCGTTCGGCGAAGGAGGGGCCCCCACCCCACCGCCTCGGAAAATGCACGAGTTTGCAGAGCACGTCACTAGCCGCGGGAAGTCCCGGCGGCTCACCGGGAAAACACGTTCAGGATCTCGTAGGTGGTCGTCCGCTGGGCCGGCACGAACCCCGCGTCGCGGATCAGGGTGACGAGCCGATCCCGGTCGAGCCGAAACCGAACTCCGGTGGCGGCCACCACGTTCTCCTCGAGCATGGTGCCCCCCATGTCGTTCGCCCCGAACCGCAGGGCCACCTGGGCGATCTTATCGCCTTGGGTCACCCACGAGGCCTGGAGGTTCGGCACGTTGTCCAACACGATCCGGGCCAAGGCCAGCACCCGCAGGTACCGCACCGCCCCGGTTTTGCGGATGCCCTCGGCCCGGCCCAGCTCGGTGCGGTCGGGCTGGAACGTCCAGGGGATGAACGCGGTGAACCCGGCCGTGCGATCCTGGAGGTCCCGGATCCGCAGCAGGTGGTCCACCAGGTCCTCGTCGGTCTCGGTGGCGCCGAACATCAACGTGGCCGTGGTGGGCATGCCCTGGCGGTGGGCCTCCTCCATCACCTCCATCCACTGGCGCCACCCGATCTTGTTGGGGCTGATCTCCCGCCGGACCCGGTCCACCAGCACCTCGGCGCCTCCGCCGGGCACCGAGTCGAGCCCCGCGGCCCGCAGCCGCTCCAGGGTCTCGGCCACCGTGCGGCCGGAGATCCGGGCCAGGTGGGTGATCTCGGCCGGTGAGAGGCTGTGGTTCTGCACCTGGGGGAACCGGGCCTTGATCTTCCGGAACAGGTCCTCGAACCACTCCAGGGGCAGGTCCGGGTGGAGCCCACCCTGCATCAGCACCTGGGTGCCGCCGCACGCCACGAGCTCCTCGATCTTCGCCAGCACCTCGTCGTGGGTGAGCACGTAGCCGTCGGGATCCTCGGGCCTGCGGTAGAACGCGCAGAACCGGCACTGGCAGGTGCAGACGTTCGTGAAGTTGATGTTCCGGTCCACCACGAACGTGACGAGCCCGTCCGGGTGCAGCCGCTGCCGCACCCCGTCGGCCCGCCGGCCCAGCTCCAGGAGCGGCGCCTCCCGCAGGAGATCCAGGGCCTCGGAGCGGTCTATCCGGCTCACGCCGCTCCCTCCTCCACCCGCCACCGGGTCCCGTCGCGCACCACGGGGCGGTACAGGGTGTCCCGTTCCACCGGCACGCGGCCGGCCTCCTCGATCAGGGCCACCAGCTCGTCCCGGGCCAGGGCGCCCCGGCTCGTGGCGCCGGCCTCGTGGGCGATCTTCTCTTCCACCACGGTTCCGTCCAGGTCGTTCACCCCGAAGTGCAGGCTCACCTGGGCCACCTTCTCGCCCAGCATGACCCAGTAGGCCTTGATGTGCCGGAAGTTGTCCAGGTACAGCCGGGCCGTGGCCAGGGTGCGCAGGTCGTCGAACCCGGTGGTGCCCTGGCCCCGCCCCAGATCGGAGTGGAGCGGCTGGAACGCCAGGGGGATGAACGCCTGGAACCCGCCGGTGCGGTCCTGGAGGTCCCGAATCATCCGCAGGTGCTCCACCCGGTCCTCGGGCCGCTCCACGTGGCCGTAGAGCATGGTGGCGTTGCTTCGAAGCCCCAGGCCGTGGGCGATCTCCATGATCTCGAGCCACCGGGCTCCCGGGATCTTCTCGGGGCAGATCCGGCTCCGCACGGGCTCGGGCAGGAGCTCCGCCCCGCCGCCGGGCAGGCTGCCCAGGCCCGCGTCGCGCAGTTGTCTCAGCACGCTCTCGGCCGAGCCCCCGCCCGTGCGGGCGAAGTGGTCGATCTCCACCGCGGTGAACCCCTTGATGTGCAGCCGGGGAAACCGGTCGTGGATCTCGGCCACCAGGTCCCGGTACCACCCGAACGGGAGGTCCGGGTGGAGCCCGCCCACGATGTGGATCTCGGTGGCCCCGGCCCGGTCGGCCTCGGCCGCCCGGGCCAGCACCTCGTCGCGGCCCAGGGTGTACGCGCCCTCCTGGCCGGGGCTCCGGCTGAACGCGCAGAACCGGCACCGGTTCACGCACACGTTGGTGGGGTTGATGTGGCGGTTCACGTTGAAGAACACCCGGTCCCCGTTCCGCCGTCGGTTCGCCCGGTCGGCCAGCTCGCCCAGGCCGAGGAGGTCGTCCGTGGTCAGGAGGGCCAGGGCGTCCGTCTCGTCCAGCCGGTCGCCCGCCTCCAGCTTGGCCTCGATCTCCGGGAGCGTACGGGAGCCCATCACAGAACCACGTCGAGGAAGGTGGCCAGGAACACCACGACGCTCACCACCCCGTTCATGGTGAAGAACGCCACGTCCAAGCGACTGAGGTCGTAGGGGGTGACCAGGGCGTGCTCGTACAGGAGCAGCCCGCCCGCTACGGCGAGCCCGACCACGTACCACCACCCCAGCCCGAACAGGGGGATCTGGAGGACCAGCAGGGCCATCATGGTCAGGTGGAGCCGGGCCGCCCACCGCAACGCCCGCCCCCGGCCCCAGCGCTGGGGGATGCTGTGGAGCCCCTCGGTCCGGTCGAACTCCAGGTCCTGCAGGGCGTAGAGCACGTCGAACCCGGCCGTCCAAAGCAGCACGGCCAGCCCGAGGGGAGCGATGCGCCAGCTCCACGAGCCGGTCACGGCGATCCACGCCCCCAGCGGCGCGGCCGCCAGGGCCAGGCCCAGGAGGTAGTGGCACAGCCAAGTGAACCGCTTCGTGTACGGGTACAGAAAGATGACCGCCAGGGCGATGGGCGAGAGCTTCAGGCACAGGGGGTTCAGGAACCAGGCCGCCGCCTCCAGCAGCAGCACGCCCCCGGCCACCAGGGCCCACGCCTCTCCCCGGCCCACGGTGCCGGCCGGGATGTGGCGGCCGGCGGTGCGGGGGTTCCTGGCGTCGAGGTCCGCATCGGCCAGCCGGTTCCAGGCCATGGCCGCGGTGCGGGCCCCCACCATGGCCGCCACGATCCCCAGCACGGTGCCGGCCGACGGCACCCCTCGGGCCGCCAGCACCATGCCGGTCAGGGCGAACGGCAACGCGAACAGGGTGTGGCTGAACTTGATCATCTCCAGCAGGTCCGAGACCCGCCTGAGCGCATGGGTCGTCATGGGATGTGCTCCCGGTAACTTAGGGCCTTCGGCCCGCTAGGATGCTAGGAGGCTGGGACGCTGGAAAGCTAAAAACCTCCGTGATCTCTCAGTGTTCCAGGCATGGCCGCGCCTCTTTGGCGTCACCTCACGGTCTCGGGTGGCATGGGGATCAGGGGTCAGAGGACAGATGTCAGTGGACGGGTCGTGGTCCCACGACGTCGCTTTGGCCACAGTGTCTTTGCCTTTTTCTGGCTTCTGTCCCCTGAATTCTGGCTCCTGAAGCCCATGCCCCGCCGCCGGCAATGGCCCCGGACCAGCGAGAGTTACCCTTCCCCGTTGCCCGACCCCGCAGGGGCCTGACGGGGCTTCCATGTAACTTCCGCTGGGAGGCTAGGAGGCTTGAAAACCTTCGTGATCTCCCAGCGTTCAAAGCGTGGCCACCCCTCTTTGGCGTCACCTCACGGTCTCGGAGGGCATCGGGCCTGGGGACCGCTTCCGGCTCACCCGATCCGTTTCTCCATCTCCACGTGGGGGATGCCTGCCTCCTCGAACACCGAGCCCTGGACCCGGTACCCCAGGCGCTCGTAAAACCCCTGGGCCGACACCTGGGCGTGGAGCCGCAACCGGGCCATGCCGCGACGGCCGGCCTCCGCCTCCAACGCTTTGAGGATCCCACGCCCCACGCCCCGGCCGCGCCAGCCTGGCAACACCGCCATTCGGCCGACCCGACCGTCGGGCAGCAGCCGCCCGGTTCCCACAGGCTCGCCGCCGGGCCCCACGGCCAACGCGTGAACGCAGGTCGGATCCAGCCCGTCCACCTCGATGTCCATGGGGACCCCCTGCTCCTCCACGAACACGCGGGTGCGGATCCGCAGGCACGCCTCGCCCGCCTCGGCCCACCCCACGATCCGGACCCGTACCTCGCACCGCTCTTCCATGTAACTCCGGTCGTTGGTCATCGGTCTGGGGCCTGCGGCCGTATCAGGGGTCAGAATTCAGAAGTACAGTGGACAGGAGGACGGGTGACCCTAGAGGAAGTCCCCGAGAAAACCAGGCTGCTTTTCGGGATTTTCCTGTCCTCTGTCCGCTGAAATCTGGCTCCTGAAACCCATGCCCCGCCCCGGAGGAGCTCGGTCTGAACGCAGCTTGGCATCAGATCCTGCCCGTGGCCCAGTACGCGGCGTATCCCACGTACTCGTGGATGGCCTCCCGGGCCAACGCCAGCGTCGACACCTGCGGCACCCACCGCCGCCATCCCCGGCCCGGCGGGGTCACCCGGTAGTCCACCGGGAACGGGATCGGATCCGCACCCGCCTTGCGGAAACACCCCACCGCCCGGGGCATGTCCATGGCCGTGGTCACCAGGAAGAACCGGCGGATCCCCCTCTTCCGGAGCAACGGCACGGTGTAGGCCGCGTCCTCCGCCGTGGTGCGGCTGCGCGGCTGGAGCCAGATCACGTCGTCCGGCACCCCCATCTGTCGGGCCACGACGGCCATGAGCTTGGCCTCGCTCGCATCCGGCAGGTCGGGATCCCCGCTTCCGCCCGAGAACACGATCACCCGCACCCGGCCCTCGCGCCACAGCCGGATCCCTTCGAGCACCCGCTCGGCCCGATGGTACAGCTCCACCCGGTCGGGAGTGGAGTGCTGCAGATCGACCGCGCCCCCCAGCACCACGGCGGCCTCGGCCCGGGTCTGTGGGGCGGGGCGCGGGTAGGCCTGCTCCAGTGGTGCGACCAGCCGCTCGGCGACAGGGCCGGAACCCAGCGCCCCGAGCCCGGCTCCCACCAGGAACACGAGGGTCCGGCTCAGCCGTGGGCGGCGGCGGAACACCGCCCAGGCCACGAGCAGCACCCCCAGCCCCGCGGTCAACGGGTCGAGCAGCAGGGACAGCGTCTTGGCCAGAGAAAACCCCATCGCCTCCATCGGGGTGGTTCCGAGTCCACGAACAGGCCGCCGAGAACACGGGCTGCGGCGCATTCTGCCACAGGCGTCCGCCGGGTTGCACCCCGGCCTTTGGTTTCAGACCCCACCGGCCGATACGAATCCCAACGAAACCATTATCAGCCCCGTGTCCCTTTGGCCCCTGCCCCCTGAACCGCAGGCCCTTGCC
>JAADGT010000139.1 GCA_013152215.1 Deltaproteobacteria bacterium | reverse complement strand
CAAACCCGGCGGCAAGGAGGGCGCGGCGGCCTGCCCCCGGCGTCCGCTCCAGGGCGTAGGCCAGGCCCACCCCGCCCTTGGCGGCGAAGGCGCCGGTGGCGAACAGGATGCCGAGGACGAGGCTCTTCATCTCCATGGGCTGGTGGCTCCGGAGCTACAAACGGGCCATGGCCCTTCGGATCTCGTCGACGAACACGGCCACCGCTTCGGGCACGAACCCGAGCCCGCGGTACAGTTCTGCGTCGCCGAGCCGGACGGTGGGCACCTCCACCCGCTTGCCAGCCGCCTCCAGCTCTGAGCGCCAGCTCTTCTCGCCGTTCTCTCCCATCACGTCGTTCATGACGTGGTCGCCGGCCACGACCATGAGCGGGATGAACCGCACCCGATCCCCGGCGTGGGTCAGGGCCGCGGTCAACGTGTCGTCGGGGGGCACCAGGCCCTCCACCATGCCCAGATAGGTGTTGGGGTGACGGCGTGCCAGCGTGCGTTCCAGGCCCAGGTAGACGGCGTTGGCACCCGAGGCCGTGGAGGGGGTGCCGTGGGCCACCAGAACGTTGCACCCCTCCTCCGGGGGTAGGAAATCCTGGGCCAGGGCGCCGATGAGACGGTGGACGCTGTCCCATCGGTGGAGCAAGGTGCCCCCCACCTCCGTGCGGAGCCCGGGAAAACCGGCCACAGTGGCCAGGAGCCGGTCGTACATCTCGCCGGGGACGACGTAGAGGGGCTGGACCACGACCCGGGTGAACCCGTCGGCTTGCAGCTCGGCCAAGGCCTCGGGCACGCTGCGAAGCCGGGTCTCCGGAGAGCCTGCAGCGTTGAGTTGCTTTCGGATCCGGTCGGATGCGTAGGCCCACCGGATCTCGTGGGCGGGGAGCCTTCGGCAGAGTTCGCGGTCGAGGAAGGAGAAGGTGAGGGAGGCCCGGGTGCTGGTGCCGAAGGCGACGATCAAAACGGCGGGAGAAGAGGGATCCCTCGCCTCCGGGGGGTCAGGGCGGGCCCCACGGACCGGGCAAACGGGTTCACGGGCGATCGTTCTCGTGCTCACGGCGTCTCCTCCCGAATGCCGGGGATACGGGAGGGGGCAGCCGCGGCCATGAAAAAAAGCCCGCACGATGATGTGCGGGCTTTCCGTATTCAAAGCGCCATCGGATTCCCCACCCTCCCATGCCCCGGGGAGTTGCGGTGGGCTGCTACGCCGGCAGGTCTTCTGGCTCGCGATTCGTCCTCAGGACCGCCTTCCCAGCCGCATCCGGCCAGTGGCGTCATGGTCCTTCGTCCTCGCTCACAGCGGCGGGTCCGCGGGGGATTCTCACCCCTCTTCCCTTTTCTCCCTTTTCAGCCCTCTCGGGCACCGGCGCGCGTCCTATGAAATTGTACACCGGCTTATAGGAGAAACCGGGCTCCATGTCAAGGGGGGGACGGGGCGGGGCTTCAAGTTCTCCCCTGCGGGGACCGAAACGTTTCCCAACGGCACCGAAGTCGGACGGTGGCCCGTCGTATGTCCCATCCAGGAGCGGGGGGACAGGAAAAGACAAGATGATCAAGGAGCCCCGGGTCCAGCTGTTCGACCTGATCGAGTGCCTCTCGAAGGCCATGGATCTGGTCTGCCCGTCGCTGGTCAACCATCACGAACGGGTGGCCTACATCGCATTCAGCATCGGCGCGGAGATCGGGCTTCCGCCGGAGCGGCTGAGGGAGCTGGTGTTGGCCGGCTCGCTCCACGACAGCGGCGCCCTGTCCCTGCGGGAGCGGCTCGACGCGCTGCGGTTCGACGTGGAGGATCCGTTCGAGCATGCCGAGCTCGGGTACCTGCTCCTGAGGAGCTTCGAGCCCTTGGGGGCGGTGGCCCGGCTCGTACGCCATCACCACGTGCACTGGGACTCCCGTGGGGAGGTCTCGGATGCGGCCGGGGAGGACATCCCCTTGGGGAGCCACATCCTGCACCTGGCGGATCGGGTGGCCGTGCTGATCCGGGACGGGGAAGATACCCTGGGGCAGGTGAGGGGGATCTGCGAGAAGATCGTCGAGCGCTCGGGCAGCCTGTTCTCCCCCGAGCTGGTGGAGGTGTTCCGCTCCCTGGCCGTGAAGGAGTACTTCTGGCTCGACGCGGCCTCCGACTCCCCGGGCGGCGTGCTGCGGAGCATGGTGGGGCTCGAGACCACCGAGCTGAGCCTCCGGGGGCTGCTGGGCCTGTCGAACCTGTTCCGGCAGATCATCGACTTCCGGAGCCGGTTCACGGCCACCCATTCCGTGGGGGTGGCCGTGAGCGCCGAGGCCCTGGCCCGGGAGGCCGGGTTCTCCGACCGGGAGTGCCTCATGATGCGGGTGGCGGGTCACCTGCACGACCTAGGCAAGCTGGCCGTGCCGGTGGAGGTGCTGGAAAAGCCCGGCCGCCTCACCGAGAGCGAGGTCGGGATCATCCGCAGCCACACCTTCCACACCTACCGTATCCTGGAGCCGATCCGCGACCTGGAGACCATCAACGCCTGGGGCGCGTTCCACCACGAACGGATCGACGGCACGGGGTACCCGTTCCACCACCGTGGCGAGGATCTGTCGCTGGGCTCACGGATCATGGCCGTGGCCGACGTGTTCACGGCCGTCACCGAGGACCGGCCCTACCGGGCGGGTATGGCCAAGGACAAGGCCCTTTGGCTGCTCCAGGGGATGGCATCGGAAGGAGGCCTGGACCCCGCCGTGGTGGGGATGCTCGAGCGCCGGTACGACGAGATCAACGCCACCCGCATCGCCGCCCAGAGGGCGGCCGACGAAGAGTACCGCAGGTTCCGGCCTCCCCCGCCCCGACGTCATGCCGGGTGAGGGGCGGCGGGGCCGGCGTCACCGGGACGCGCCCCTGGCCACGGTGTAGGGCGACCGGTTCCGGTCCAGCATGTAGTGACGGGGGTTCACGTACTTGCCGTCCACCTTGACGGAGTAATGGAGGTGAGGACCGGTGGAGCGGCGGCCGGTGGAGCCCATGAGCCCGATCCGGTCGCCCCGACGGACCCTCTGGCCCCGTTTGACCAGGACCTTGGCCATGTGGCCGAAGATCGTGCGGATGCCGTTTCCGTGGTCGATGGTCACGCCCCGCCCCAGGTTGACGTCCCGCACCACCCGCACCACCCGGCCGTCGGCCGGCGCCACGATGGGGGTGCCCTCCCGGCCGGCCATGTCCACGCCGTTGTGAAACTCGCGCTTACCGGTGAACGGGCTCCGGCGCCAGCCGAACCCCGAGCTGATCCAGTGCTCCCCCGCCACGGGCGTGATGGCCGGGATCGCGTCCCACGAGCGCTTCTGGGCCTCCACGGCCCGGGCCAGATCGGCCAGATCGTCGGCCAGGGCCTCCACCTGGGAGGTCAGGCCTGCCGGGGACGGATCCTCCTCGGCCCCCTCGTCGGCTTGGGCCGTCCGGTCGGCCGGGGCCACCGCGTCCAGATCCACGTCTCCCAGGCTGCCCTGCCCCCCCGTCGGGCTGCCCTGGCCCTGGGATTCCCCTTCTTCCTCCCCCTCGCCCTGGAGCCCGAGCCAGGAGCGGATCTTCGCTTCCTCCGCCCGGACCCGGGCCATGCCCTCCCGCACGCTCTCCAGCTCCTTTTCGGCCGTGGCGAGGCGCTGGGTCAGATCGTCGCGCTCGCGGGTGAGCTCGGCCAGCCGAGCCCTGAGGGTGGCGGTCTCGCTGTGGAGCCGCACCGCCGTGGCCGTGCCCACCACGGCCGCCAAGCCGGCCGCCAGCAGCCCCCCGAGCCCCAGCAACAGGATCCGCCGGGACAGGGTCAATCGGTTCGACTCTCCCGAGATCCGCGAGGTCCACTCGATGGTTACGAAACCGGAATCCCTCTTCATGAACGTCCCCTGGAAACGGCCCGCCGCGGGGGTTCTCCGCGACGGGCGGAGGCGGAAAAAACGTCTGCACCGTGTACCACAGGGCGTGATCAGGGCTCAACCCGCTCGCCCGGGCCCGGCCGGGTCTCTCGCAATCTTTGCAACCTCCGGGCCGGCAGCCCCCGGCACGGGGGACCCGGCCGTGGGGGTTCGGGCCAGCACCAGGACGTCGACCCGGTCGGCGCCGGCCTCCCGGCAGGCCCGGGCGC
>JAADGT010000373.1:2849-3697 GCA_013152215.1 Deltaproteobacteria bacterium | reverse complement strand
CGTACTTTCCCTCGAGGAAACACGCAGCGGCCAGGATGTTGCTCGCCACCACCGCGCCCTGTCCCCCCCGTCCGTGGAACCGGATCTCAACCACGGCTCACCCCCGTTCGCCGGTGTACACGACCACCAGGGCCCGGGCCTCCTTGTTGCCCAGGGCCCGGAAGGCGTGGGACACGTCGGACTCGAAGTACAGGCTGTCGCCGGGCTTCAGGGTGCGCACCTCGTCCGGGGTGCGGAACTCGATCTCTCCCTCGAGCACGTGGAGGAACTCCTCCCCCTCGTGGGAGTAGAAGACCATGTCCTTCTTCTCCAGGGGCGGGAACGTCACGAGGAGGGGCTCCATGTGCTTGCGGGACTTGTGGAGCTCGAGGGACTCGTACAGGTACCCCACCTCGCTCGCGTCCTGGTGAGAGCGGCGGGTGAACCGGCGGCGCTCCGGCGCCCGGGTCACCGCGATCTTCTCCTCCTGCTCCTCCTCCTGGAAGAAGTAGGAGATGTTCACGTCGAGGGCCCGGGCGATCTTGAGCAGGGTGGCCACCGGCGGCATGACGTGGCCGTTCTCCACCTGGGAGAGGAGGGGCTTGGACAGGCCGGTCTTGGCCGAGAGGTCCTGGAGCGTGTAGCGCCGGCGCTGGCGGAGCTCCCGGATCTTCTGGCCGATGCCCAGGTCTTCCAGTTCGGGGTCGATGCGTTTGGCCATGGGGGGTCTCTCCTCCGTTGTGCGGGAGGCATGAAGCCTATCCCGAGAAATGTTTGATGTCAAGAAACATATTTTGAGAGAACCAACACGGGGCGGCGGACGGGCACAGTATAGCGCGTGTTTGGCGCAAAGAAACCCTCGTTTCGGC
>JAADGT010000373.1:0-2795 GCA_013152215.1 Deltaproteobacteria bacterium | reverse complement strand
ATCGCGGCCTGCCTGCGAAGCAGGAACTTCTTGTGCCGATCAAGCGGGCGGAGGGCATGGGTTTCAGGAACCAGTGACCCCTGAGCCCCATGCCCCACCGAGCGTTTGGCGGCGGTTCGGGGAGGCGGCCCGGCCGCCTAGCCGCCTAGCTGCCTAGCCGCCCAGCGGGCCGAAGGCCCCAGCCGCAGACCGACGCTGCCCTGGGGTTTCGCCGGACCAACCCGGCGTGGTATCTTCCCGCCGCTCCACCGGGCCCCTTGCCCCCCGAACAGGGAGGTGAGGGCGTCCATTTGGCGGGTGTAGCAGCGAGCGTCGACAAATAGGGAGGTGGTTACCATGGGTGGGAGCAAAAGCGAACGGTATTTCCAGCTCTGGAACGAGTCGGAGGCCCTGGCCACGAAGATGCTCCCGGTCCTGAGCGACCTGCGGGTGGACCGGGGGGTGTTGGTGCACGTGTTCGGTCGGTCCATCGCCAAGGTGAGCTCGGTGGAGATCCTCAAGGTCCACCGCCACGCCCGGCTGATCCTGGGCCGGGAGCTCACCGTGCAAGACACGTTTCCCGTGCTCCAGGCCCTGGCCAGGCTGGACCTGGGGCCGTGCCGCATCGATCTGGGCAAGCTCACGGTGCGCTACCAGAAGGAAGGGGGCGATCTGGACGCGTTCGTGGCCCGGGAGCTGGAGGGCGTAACCACGGGGGTGCGGCCGGTGCTGGAGCCCCCCCAGGACGTGGTGCTGTATGGGTTCGGTCGGATCGGACGGCTACTGGCTCGGATCCTGGTGGACAAGACCGGCAAGGGTGACAAGCTGCGAGTGCGGGCCGCGGTGGTGCGCAGGCCCAAGGAGCCCGACCTGTACAAGCGGGCCTCCCTGTTCCGCCTGGACTCGGTCCACGGCCCGTTTCAGGGCACCACGATGGTGGACGAGGAGGAGAACGCCATCGTGGCCAACGGCAACCTGATCCGCGTCCTCTACGCCGATGATCCCGCGTCCATGGACTACACCCAGTACGGCATCCGGGACGCCATCGTGGTGGACAACACCGGCAGGTGGCGCGACCGCAAGGGGCTGGGCAAGCATCTGGAGGCTAAGGGGGTGAAGAGCGTGCTCCTCACGGCTCCGGGCAAGGGCGACATCCCCAACATCGTGTACGGCGTGAACCACGACACGCTGGACCCCGACGAGCGGATCGTGTCGGCGGCCTCGTGCACCACCAACGCCATCGTCCCGGTGCTCAAGGTGATCAACGACCGGTACGGCATCGAGTCGGGCCACGTGGAGACCTGCCACGCTTACACCAACGACCAGAACCTGATCGACAACTTTCACAGCAAGCCCCGCCGGGGCCGGGCCGCCGCGTTGAACATGGTCATCACGTCCACGGGCGCGGCCGAGGCCGCGGCCAAAGCCCTGCCCGAGCTGAAGGGCAAGCTCACGGGCAACGCCGTGCGGGTGCCCACCCCGGACGTGTCGCTGGCCATCCTGAACCTGCGGCTCCAGAAGCCCACCAGCCGGGACGAGGTCAACGACTACCTGCGTCAGATCGCCCTGGACAGCCCCCTGCAGAACCAGATCGACTTCACCACCAGCCCGGACATCGTGAGCTCCGACCTGATCGGGTCCCGCCACGCCGGCGTGGTGGACGGCGAGGCCACCATCGTCAACGGCACGGACGGCCGCAACGTGGTGCTGTACGTGTGGTACGACAACGAGTTCGGCTACGCCTGCCAGGTGATGCGGCTCCTGCAGCAGATGGCCGGCCTGGACCTGCCCGAGCTGCCGAAGTCGGTGTGAGGACGGCTGGGTGGCTAGGAGCCGCCCCGCGGCCTAGCCGCCTAGCCGCCCAGCGGACCGAAGGCCCGTCGATCCGTCCGTGCGCAGCACCCCGGTGATCACGCCGTGGCAGCGGCAGGCCGTGGCCACGAGGGCCGGGCCGGTGTGGGCCGTGAGCCGGGCCAGCAGGTCGAGGAGCTCCTCGGGCCGGTACCCGCCGACCCCTGGGGCGAGCTGGTGGCTCCGGAGGACGAACGGGCGAAAAGGGGGAACCTCCAGATCGGCGAGCAGGCGGAACAGGTCCTTCGGCCTGGGCTTTCCGGTGACCGTGCACCGGTCGGCCGGCTCGGGGCAGTCGGGGGGGCACCGCCAGTCGGCGTGGCTCGCGTAGATCTCGTCGGCCGAGGCCCGCAGGGGGTGGGGGACCGCCCGCTCCACCTCGGCGGGGATCGGGTGGCGGACCAGCCGGTCCGGCCCCAGCTCGGCCAGGCACCACAGAGCCGCCAGGTGCACCGGCACGGCCGGCACGATCCAGTCGGCCCCGCCCGGGCCCCGCACGTGCTCCTTTTGCTCGGAGAGGAACCCCACCGCGTCGGCCACCTGGGTCTCGGCGCCGAGGCGCCGGGCGGCCTCCAGCCCGGCCGGGTTCCGGTCCACCACCCGCACCGAGGCCCCGGCCGCGACCAGCTTGGCCGCGGCCCGGGTACCGAACCGTCCTCCCCCCAGAATCCAGACGCGCAAGGCTTCGGCTCCTTAGCTCGCCGCGCAGCGCCTCCAACGCTCGCACCGTGAGTTCGTTCGTGCCTCACCGAACGGCCATGAAACCACCGCCGGTGCCCCGTGCCTGCGCGGCGAATCTCAACGCCCGGCTTCGCGCGCGGCCGGAAGCAGACCCCATGCCCAGCCGCCGGCAATGAGCCCCGGGCCAACGAAGTCACCCTTCCCCTTGTAGGGCCCCGAAGGGGCCTGGACGGGCATCCCAGCGGGCCGAAGACCCCATTCTCCCCCTGGCGTCGGCGGAGGGG
>JAADGT010000027.1 GCA_013152215.1 Deltaproteobacteria bacterium | reverse complement strand
GTTACTTGGAGGGAAGCCCCCTCAGACCCCTGCGGGGCCGTACAACGGGAAGGTAACTTTTGTTGGTCCGCAGCCTTCACGCCGGAGGCATGGGGCCTGCGGTTCAGGAGCCAGAAGACAGGATTCAGAGGACAGGTTGCAACGTCGGATGCAGGAGCGTGCCCGTGGTCTTTTCCTGTCTTCGGTCTGCTGAATTCTGGTCCCTGAAACCCATGCCCCCCGAGACCTTGGCGGCGGTTCGGGGAAGCGGCCCGGCCGCCTAGCGGGCCGAAGGCCCCAACTCACACGTCCGGCGAGCCGTCGAGGATTCGGCGCAGGCCGTCCACGTCCAGGTGCTTCCGGAGCAGGGCGGCCAGCCGGTCGTACCCCTCCTCCTTCTGGCGGGCGAACGAGGTGGCCTGGGCCTGGCCGGTACGGAACAGGCCGAGGAACGCCTGCCGGAAGGCGTCGTTGTCGAAGATGCCGTGGAGGTACGTGCCGAACACCCGGCCGTCCGGGCTGACCGCGCCGTCCGGGTGCCACGACCCGTCCCCCTTGCGCCGAACCTCCAGCAGGGAGGCGGCCCCGGGGCCGAGCCGGGTGCGGCCCATGTGGATCTCGTACCCCTTCAGGATCCCGTCGCCGGGGTACCACGCCAGGGCCCCCGGCCGGACCCGGCCCTCGGACTGGGCCGTCACCTTCTCGGGCTCCATCACGGTCTCCACGTCGAGGAGCCCCAGCCCACGGGCCTCCTGCCTGGAGCTCTCGACCCCCAGGGGGTCGCGCACCCACCGACCCAGCATCTGGTACCCCCCGCAGATGCCCACGACCCAGGCGCCCCTGCGTCGGTTCTCCAGGATCTCGTCGGCCAGCCCGCACCGCCACAGGGCGTGGAGATCGTCCACCGTGTTCTTGGAGCCGGGGAGGACGATGGCGTCTGCCCGGCCCAGCCGCTCCCCGGGCCACACGAAGTCGAGCCGGACCCCCGGCTCGGCGAGGAACGGGTCGAAGTCCGTGAAGTTGCTGATACGGTTCGGCACCACCACCGCCACCCGGACCTCGCCCCCGGTGCGGGCCCGGACCACGTCCCGGTGGATCCCGTCCTCCTCCTGAATGAAGATGTCCCGGAAGTACGGAACCACCCCGAGGAACGGCCTGCCCGTGCGCTCGGTGATGGTGCGGAACGCCGGGTCCAGCAGGGAGGGGTCTCCCCGGAACTTGTTGATGATAAACGCCCGAATCAGGTCCCGTTCGGCAGGCTCCAGCAGCTCCAACGTGCCCACCAGCGAGGCGAACACACCGCCCTTGTCGATGTCGCCCACCAGCACCACGGGCGCCCCCACCTCCAGGGCGAACCCCATGTTGGCCAGGTCGCCGTCCCTGAGGTTGATCTCCGCCGGGCTTCCGGCACCCTCCACCAGGATCACATCGAACCTGCGGGCCAGGCGCCGGAAGCTCTCCAGGGCCACCTGCCGGGCCTTGGGTTTGAACGCGTGATACTCCCGGGCCCTCATGTTCCCGTACACCCGGCCCTGGAGGATCACCTGCGCCCCCACGTCCGTGGTGGGCTTGAGCAGCACGGGGTTCATGTCGGTGTGGGGCTCGACCCCGGCCGCCTCCGCCTGGACCACCTGAGCCCGGCCCATCTCGCCGCCGTCAGTCGTGATGTACGAGTTCAGGGCCATGTTCTGGGGTTTGAACGGGGCGACCCGCACCCCGTCCTGCCGGAGCAGGCGGCACAGCCCGGCCACGAGGACACTCTTGCCCACGTCCGAGCCGGTGCCTTGGAGCATGAGAACCTTGGCCATGGCGCGCCTCCGAAGGGAGAAGGCCGCCTATTGTGGACGCCGTCGCCCGCCGGGGCAAGCCCTGCCGAAGGCGGGGCGGGCCATCGGTGCTGGCAACGTCTCGGAGGGTGCAGGTAGAATCGGTGTGGACTGCGACCGACGAGGGGACGGGCTCCCCCGAAGAGGGGCCTCGGGCCCCGCGCGGAGGGATCCACATGGGAACCCAGGACGACAAGCGCCGGATCCAGGCCCTGGAGGACGAACGGGAGGCCTTGGCCGCGGAGGTGTGCCGTCTGAGGGAGCAGCTGGACCGTGGGGCCTCGTGGGGCCCGTGGCTCGCTTGGGAGGAGGCCGAGGCCCTGCTGGGGGAGGTCCTGCGGGAGGCCCGGGGAGAAGAGAGGTTGTTCCACTCGGCCGCCAAGGCCCGGCAGGCCCTGGCCGAGGGAAACGGGGCCCCGGCGGGCCTGGGAGAGGCGTTGGAGCAGAGCCGGGAGCGGCTGCTGGCGATCCGCGACGCCCTCCGGGAGAGGGACCGGCGGCTGGCGGAGCTGAGGGACCAGAAGGAGGAGCTCCTCAGCATCGTTGCCCACGATCTGCGCACCCCCCTGGTGGCGATCCAGGGGTTCGCTCAACTCCTGCGACGCTCGGCCGGCACGGACGGCCTGAGCCCCCGCCAAAAGGAGTACGTGGATCGCATCCTCCAGGCCGTGGCAGCCATGAACCGGCTGGTGGACGACCTTCTCACGGCGCGTCGCCTGGAGCAGGGCCAGCTGCCGTTCGAGCCCCGGCCGGTGCGGCTTCGGGACTTCGTCGATCGGGTCGTGGCCCTCCACGCCTCGGTGGCGCAGGGCAAAGGGGTATCCGTGGAGGTGGAGGGCGAGGTGCCCGACCGGGAGATCACCGCCGATCCGGACCGCCTGGCCCAGGCCCTGGGGAACCTTCTCCAGAACGCGGTCAAGTTCACGCCGTCGGGCAAGACCGTGCGGCTGCGGGTGCGGGAGGAGGCCGACCGGGTGCGGTTCGAGGTGGACGACGAGGGGCCGGGGATCGACCCCGAGGCCATGCCCTGCCTGTTCGACCGGTACCGCCAGGGAAACCTGGCCCGAACCGTGGGGCGGGGCCACGGATTGGGGCTCCACATCTGCCGTGAGCTGGTGCACATGCACGGGGGCCAGGTCGGGGCGAAGAACCTTCCGTCGGGGGGAAGCCGGTTCTGGATGGAGATCCCGGCCCGCAGCAGCATGGGCCGCGACCGAGGGAGAGACGAGCCGTGAGCGCTTCGGAGAACAAGGACACGCCGGAGAAAAAGGATCCCGGGGTGCTGGGAAACCGCTCCCCGTTTCGGAAGTTCCTGCACATGGCGTTCTGGGCGGCGCTGTTCTACGCCATGGCCGCCGGTCTGGCGAAGTTCCTGGAGTGGGTGGATCCGGCGCGCTATTGACCCGGCAACAAAACAGGTGCGTTTTTTCCGGAGGCGGGGCAAGGGGTTCAGGAGACAGATTTCAGCGGACAGAGGACGGGAGATTTCGAAAAAGCACCCCACCCGATTGCCCGAGGGTAGTTCTCCTCTCTGTGCACCGTCATCTGAGTTCTGGCCCCTGATAGGGCCGCGCCCGGCTGTCCGACAGGTCCCTTGCCCCTCCGAGCAGGGACGTTTATCCGTAGGGTTGACAATCGCTGTGTTCATAGTGGGGGAGCCCGGCAAGCCCGGGCTCCCCCTCCGGGATGCGAGGATTCCCCTCACCGGAGCCGCACGAAGATTCGCCGGGCCGTGAAGGTCTGGGTCTCGGGGTCGAACGTGCCGAGCCCCGACAGGAACGCCACATGGCCGCCGCCGGCCAGCTCGGCCCCGAGGGCATCGGCGAACTCGGCGTACCGGCCGTACACCTCGGTCCGCTCCCCCCGCCGGTGAATGACGAACGGGCCCCGGTCCGGGTTCGCCGGCGCCAACGTGGGTGCGGGTTCCGCGGTGAGCTCCGTGGCGACGCCGCCTCGGAACACGTGGTGGAGCGCGCCTGCACCGGTCAGGTCCAGGGTGAGCCCCGCCTCCGCCACGGAGAGCTCCGTGGCACTCCCGTCCGTCCACCTCACCCGCAGCCGGGCCACCGCCTCGGAGTAGTCGGCCACGGTCACGGCCTCAAAGTCCGGGGGGGCCTGGCCGAAGGGGGTCACGAACCCGAACACCCGCACGGGGGCCTCGGCGACCACGCCGTCCAGGGAGAGACCGCCGGCGTTCACCCGGTAGTCGCTCGGGTCGGCATCGTCCTCCGCGGTGGAGCCGGTTCCCGTGAAGTCGAACGTTCCGGGCCGGCGACCCTCGATGTGCTCCAGGGCGAGCAGGACCTCCCCCTCCTGAACATCGTTCACCGTGCCCGCGATGCGGGTCACGAGCATTCGGATGCGCTCGGCTTGAAACGTGGCCGTGCCGCCGTCGTCCGAGTAGGTTCCCAGGATCCGCACCCGCTGCCCCACGGACACGTCGGCCGGCGTGTAGGTGCCGTTCGGATCCAGGGCTCGGGTCACGACCACGCCTTCCGTCCAGGTCACGGTCACGTCCTCCCCCAGGAACAGGGCCCCCATGCTCCGGTCGAGGGCGGCCCCCCGGACGGTGAGCGAGGCGTCGTCCCGAGCCACCACCACTCCGATCATGCCGTCCTGCTCACCCCCGGGCGCGCTGGTCCCCGCCAGCACCTCGGCCGCCCGGAACGTGCCGGTCTCCGCGTCCACCCCGCCTCGCACCACCACCGGCACGGCCGGATCGGCAGAGGCCTCGGCCAGCAGAGCCAGACCCTCGGCTCCCGAGGCGCTCACCCCGTTCACCCGGAACTCGGTGCTCTCCGAGGTGGACATGGTGATCGCCCGGACGGGACGACGGGGACTCCGGAACGGCGGCCGCAGCACCCGGAACGTGCCGGCCTCCTCGTCCACCGCACCGAGGAGCCCCCGCACGCGGTGGATCTTGGAAGGGTCGGGTTCCACGGCGGCGTGCAGGGTCGGCTGCACGGTGACTGTGGCCGGCGAGGTGGAGAGGTCCACCTCGTGGTTCGCCGACAGGTCGAAGTCCAGGGTCAGCATCGCGGGGGTCCCAGGAGCCACCACGAGGTGGTTCGCGTTGTCCAGGGTCACGTCGAGCTCGAGGGTGTCGAGGGGGGTGCCGTCCTCGCCCACGGCTACGGCCTCCAGGGCCGAGCCGTCGGCCCCTTCGACCTCGATCAGCGCGTTCGTGTAGTCCAGGGTGAGCCTGGCCGCCACGTACGTGCCGTCGGGCACGGTGGCCGCTGCGACGAACTCGGTCAGGTCGGTGAGCTGGGCGAAGTCGATGCGGGTGTCCAAGGGGATCGTCTCCACCGCGGTCCCGTCGGCCCGGGTGAGCTCCAGGCTCTCCACGTCCACTTCGTACCGGAGGAAATCCCCCTCGGCGTCGGTCAGGCCGACGAGCACCTCACCCCCGTCGGACGAGGCCGACGAGGTGGTGGAGCCGGTCCCGCCGCCACAGGCGGCCAGGAACAGCGCGAGGGTTGCGGCAGCAACGGTCAGGGTCGCGTGAAACGGTCGTCGTCTCTTCATCGCAAGCCTCCTCTGGCCCCTGCGGGGCCGAACAACGAGGGAAGGTAACCGGTTGCGTCCGGGGCGGTTGCCGGGGGGCAAGGGTTTCAGAAACAGATTTCAGCGGACAGAGGGCAGGAGCTCCGAAAAAGTGCTCCACCTGATTGCCCGCGGTATCCCTACTCCTTGTCCGCTGTCATCTGAATTCTGGCCCCTGATACGGCCTCACGCGGCGCTCCAGCAGACCCCATGCCCCACCGAGCGTTTGGCGGCGGTTCGGGGAAGCGGCCCGACCGCCTAGCCGCCTAGCGGGCCGAAGGCCCCCGACCGACGACCAACGACCGAAGTTCCATGGAAGAACCGGCGACGTTCGGGTCGGTGGCCGCGGCGTCGTGCCCATGTGGACGCACGGCAGGGGGCGGGGGTTTACACGCGGAGTGCTGTTGCGTTTCGGCCACTCGGCGGGGGCGGCCCGTGGAAAAGACGCCACTGCCGAGCGGCCGTGTCCCGGGGTGAACCGGCACCTCGTCAGTGATTTCGGCAGGTTGTCGCCTGCCGAGTCTTTCCGGATGTGGTGGCACGTGCTTTGCTTTAAATCGGCCTTTGGTGATTTCGGGCTCGACTGCCCGGGTCCGCAAGGGAGGAAACGAGGCGATGAGCGAGACGTTCCAAACGACCGTGAAGCGGTCGGTGCACCTAAAGGGAGTGGCCCTGCACACCGGCGAGACCGTGAGGATGCGGATCGCACCGGCCCCGGCCGATGCGGGCATCCGGTTCGTCCGGACCGATCTGTCTCCGGCGGTGGAGATTCCGGCCGAGAGCCGGTTCGTGACCGACACCACGCTGGCCACCGTGCTGGGACGGGACGGGATCGAGGTGTCCACGGTGGAGCACTGTCTCGCGGCCCTGGCCGGGCTGGGGGTGGACAACGCCCGTATCGAGGTGGACGGCCCCGAGCTGCCGATCCTGGACGGAAGCGCGCTGCCGTACGTCGAGGCCGTGCTCGCCGCAGGGGTGCGGCTGCTGGGGCGCCCCCGCCGCACGATCCGGATCGAGAAGCCGGTGCGGGTGCGGCAGGGGGACAAGTTCTGCCTGATCCGTCCCGGCCGGGGGTTCCGGGTCACGTACTCCATCGACTTTGACGGCCGGTTCCCGGGGAGCCAACATTTCTTCCTGGACGTGACGCCGGAGCGGTTCGCCGAGGCCGTGGCTCCCGCCCGCACCTTCGGGTTCCTCCACGAGGTGGAGTTCCTGCGCCGCAACGGCAAGGCCCGGGGCGGCAGCCTCGAGAACGCCGTGGTGGTGGAGGGGGACCGGGTCCTCAACCCCGAGGGTCTGCGGATGCCCGACGAGCCCGTGCGCCACAAGATCCTCGACGCGGTGGGCGACCTAGCGCTCATGGGCCACCGGATCGAGGGGCACCTGATCGTGCACAAGGGCGGCCACGCCCTCCACGACCAGCTGGTCAAGGCCCTCCTGAGCCGCCCCGACGCCTGGTCCTACACCGATCCGGACCCTCGGGCGCCCTGGAGGCCGGCATGGAGCCACGCCAGGCCGGAGCTGGCGCCGGCCCCTGCTTGAGCCGTCGTCCCTTTCGAACCCCTCTGCAGCCGGTCTCCCCATGGGGCCGGCTTTTCTTGTGGATCGGGCGCCGGCGCCCGGTTGCCGCGTCTTCTCCTTGTCCCCGCGGGACCCGTCGCCTAAAATCACCTTTTTTGGGTGATCCCACGGCTTCGGGAGCCCGGTGGTGACGCGACGACTCTTCCCCTCGATCTTGATCTTGCTCGGTCTCCTGGTGGCGTCTCCGGCCTCGGCCGCCGACGAGAGGGGGCCGTACATCGACGGCGTGCTTCTGGAGCGGGGCCCCCGCTCGGACCTGCTGGTGTCGTTCCACGTGGAGGGGGCGTTGGTTCCCCAGCTCCGCGAGACCCTGGAGAGCGGCCTGCCGGTTCGGTTCACCTTCTGGATCCGGATCGATCGGCCCAAGGCCTGGGCCCGGGACGACGTGCTGGTGGACCTGCGCCTGACCCGTACCCTCGAGAAGAACAACCTCCAGAACCGGTTCCACGTCACCTTCGAGGACGGGTCGGCCGGGCCGGAGGAGCCGGACCTGGCCCGGGCCGTGGCGGCGCTGGGCCGCGTGGAGCGGCTGAGCCTGCTGCCCCTGGACGCCCTGCGGGGCGGGCCTGCCTTCCTGAGGATCCGGGCGCGGCTCCAGGAGTTCCGACTCCCGTTCCGGCTGCACCGGATCCTCCCGTTCGTGGCGCTGTGGGACCTGGAGACCCCCTGGTACGTGGTCGAGGTGCCGCGGAACCTGCCATGACGCGGCGAGCCAGCTTTGCCCGACGTCCCCTGGTGCTCGGGGGGCTGCTGATCCTGCTCATCCTCTGGGTCCTGGGCGCGGCCGCGCTGTGGCGGCTGATGGGGTTCCGGACCGTCTCGGTGCGGGAGAGCCTGGGGTTCTTCGCCCTGGTCAACCTCCACATCCTCCTGCTTCTCCTCCTGCTCTACCTGTGCCTGCGCAACCTCACCAAGCTGGTGTTCGAGTGGCGGCGTGGTGTGCTCGGGGCCCGGCTTCGCACCAAGCTGGTCCTGGCGTTCCTGGCGATCACCGTGATCCCCACGGCCTTGCTGTTCCTGGCCAGCGCGGGGTTCCTGGCCCGGAGCATCGACAGCTGGTTCAGCGACCGGGTGGAGGGCGCCCTGCGCCAGGCCCTGGAGGTGGCCCGGGCCTACTACCGGGAGCAGGAGGACCGGGTCCTGGACGGAGCCCGCACGGTGGCCCAAGCCGTCAGCCCCCTGGAGGCACCGGACCTGGAGCGCCGGATCGAGGCGTTGGGTCTGGCCGCGGTGTACCGGCTGGGCCCGGACGGGCGGCTCGTTGGGTGGGCGTCCCGGCGTGGGCGTCCCGTGGCCCCGCCCCCCACGGCGGACGAGGCCCCGGTGAAGGAGGCGTTGGAGGGGCGCGAGGCCGCGACGATCCTCAACACCGACCGGGGCGACTTCATCCGGGCCGCGGTGCCTGCCCCGGCCGGGGGGGTGGTGGTGGCCGACGTGCACCTGCCCGGCCGGACCCTGGAGCGCCTCGAGGAGATCACGGCTGGGTTCGAGGAGTACCGGCAGCTCCAGATCCTCCGGACCCCGATCAAGGTGAGCTACATCCTGCCGCTTCTGCTGGTCGCCCTGTTGCTCGTGTTCGCGGCCATCTGGTTCGGCTTTTATCTGGCCCGGGGGATCACCGGCCCCATCCAGAAGCTGGCCGAGGCCACCCAGCGGGTGGCCGGGGGAGACCTCAACTTCGAGCTCGACGTGCCCAGCCGAGACGAGGTGGGGGTGCTCGTGGCCTCGTTCAACCGGATGACCCGGGACCTGAGGGCGAGCCGGGCCGAGGTGGAACGGACCCAGGCCACCCTGGAGCGGGCCAACGCCGAGCTGGAGGAGCGGCGGCGGTACATGGAGATCGTGCTCAGCCGGGTGACGGCCGGGGTGGTGAGCGCGGACCCGGAGGGGCGGATCACCACCGTGAACCCGTCGGCCTGCGACCTGTTGGGCCTTCCCCCGGACTGCGTGGGCCGGCTGTACCGGGACGTGCTTCCCCCCGAGGTGGAACGGCCGCTCACCGAGATCGGCCGGGAGCTGGAGCGGTCGCGCCACGACACGATCCAGCGCCAGGTCACCGTGGACGGCCCGGGTCGCCGCAGCACCCTCATGGTGCACATGACCCGGCTGCGGGACGACGAGGGCCGGCACCTGGGCACGGTGGCCGTGGTGGACGACCTGACCGACCTGGTGCTGGCCCAGCGTGCGCGGGCCTGGCAGGAGGTGGCCCGGCGTATGGCCCACGAGATCAAGAACCCCCTGACCCCGATCCAGCTCTCGGCCCAGCGGCTGCGACGCAGGTACGCCGACCTGCTCGAACGGGAGGACGGTGCCGTGCTCGACGAGGCCACCCGGACCATCGTCGCCCAGGTGGAGGGGCTCAAGCGCCTGGTGAACGCGTTCAGCCGGTTTGCCCGCATGCCCGAGTGCCGGCCTGGGCCCGAAGACCTGAACCGGCTCGTGGACGAGGTGGTGGGCCTGTACCGGCCCGCCCACCCCGAGATCCGGTTCGAGGCCCACCTGGATCCGAACCTGCCGACCGTGCTGGTCGACGGAGAACAGATGCGGCGGGTGTTCGTGAACCTGCTGGACAACGCCGTGGCCGCCCTCCAGGGCTGCGAGGACGCCTGGGTGGAGGTGGTCACCGACTACGATCCCTCCTCCCGTGGGGTGCGGGTGTCGGTGGCCGACAACGGGCCGGGGCTCAGCCCCGAGGCCCGGCAGCGTCTGTTCGAGCCGTACTTCTCCACCAAGGAGGGGGGCACGGGCCTGGGGCTCGCCATCGTGAAGAGCATCGTGTCGGACCACGGCGGATCCATCCGGGCCCATGACAATCGACCCCGGGGGACCCGCTTCCTCATCGAGTTGCCTTTGGACGGTGCCCAGTCATGAGCCGAACGATCCTGGTGGTGGACGACGAGGAGAGCATCCTGGTCAGCCTGCGGGGTGCCCTGGAGGACGAGGGGTATGAGGTGGCCGTGGCCCGGAGCGGCGAGGAGGCCGTCGAGGGCCTAGACGCGGCCGATCCGGACGTGGTGATCCTGGACGTGTGGCTGCCGGGGATGGACGGGGTGGAGACCCTCCAGCGGCTGCGGGAGAAGGATCCGGACCTGCCGGTGCTGATGATGTCGGGCCACGCCACCATCGAGACCGCGGTGAAGGCCACCAAGCTCGGGGCCTACGACTTCATCGAGAAGCCGTTGAACCTGGACAAGCTGCTCCTGACCATCGAGCATGCGGTGCACGCCCGGCGGCTCGCCGAGGAGAACCGGTACTGGCGGGAGCGGTGGGGCCGCACCCACGAGCTGATCGGCGAGAGCCGGGCGATCCGGGAGCTCCGGGATCAGATCCGGGTGGTGGGCCCCACCCGGGCCTCGGTGCTGATCACCGGCGAGAACGGCACGGGCAAGGAGCTGGTGGCCCGGGCCGTGCACCGGGCCAGCCGCCGGAAGGACGGGCCGTTCGTGGAGGTGAACTGCGCCGCCATCCCCGAGGACCTGATCGAGAGCGAGCTGTTCGGCCACGAGAAGGGTGCGTTCACCGGCGCGGCGGCCCGGCGCAGGGGGAAGTTCGACCTGGCCGACGGGGGCACCCTGTTCCTCGACGAGATCGGCGACATGAGCCTGAAGACCCAGGCCAAGATCCTGCGGGTGCTCCAGGAGATGCGGTTCGAGCGGGTGGGGGGAACCAAGACCCACGAGGTGGACGTGCGGATCATCGCGGCCACCAACAAGGACCTGGAGGCGGAGATCCGAGAGGGACGGTTCCGTGAGGACCTGTTCTACCGGCTCAATGTGGTGCCCATCGAGGTGCCGTCCCTGCGGGAGCGGGTCGAAGACATCCCGATGCTGTTCCGCCACTTCGTGCGGGAGTACTGCGCCGAGGAGAACCGGGAGCCGGTCGAGGTGGACGAGGGGGTGTTCGAGGTGCTCCAGGGCTACCCGTGGCCCGGGAACGTCCGCGAGCTCAAGAACGTGGCCGAGCGCATGGTGATCCTGTGCCGCTCGGATCGCCTCACCCCGGACGACGTGCCCCCGGCCGTGCGGGGCCGTGCCCACGATCCCCGGGGCGGCGAACTGCCCGAGCCTGGCCTCGGCCTCCGGAAGGCCCGGCGGCTGTTCGAACGGGAGTACATCACCCGGCACCTGGAGGCCGCCGGCTGGAACGTGCCCCAGGCGGCCGAGGCCCTGGGGCTCGACCGGTCCAGCCTGTACAAGAAGCTCAAGGAGCTGGGGATCGAGGTTCCGTCTTCGTGACGTCCCGAATCCGGGCGATCACGGTCCGTCCGCCCGCCACCTTCTGACCCGGCTGGACCCCCAGCTCCACCCCCGCGGGCAGGATCAGCTCGGTGCACGACCCCAGCTTGATCAGCCCGAACCGCTGCCCCCGCCGGAGCCGGTCGCCCGGCCCCACCCGGCACACGATCCGCCGGGCGAGCATGCCGGTGATCTGGTGCACCACGACCCGGATGCCCTGACCCTCGATGCCGAGGGTGTTGCGCTCGTTGAGCTCCGACGCGTGGTCCCGAAACGCCGGGAGCATCTTCCCCTGGCGGTAGGTCTGGAACAGCACGGTTCCGGTGATCGGCGAGCGGTTCACGTGCACGTTGAACACGCTCAGGAAGATCGAGACCCGCACGGCCGGGCCGCCCACGAACGGCTCCTCCACCGAGTCCACCCTCAGCACCGTGCCGTCGGCCGGCGACACCACGAGGCCGGGGTCCATCGGGACCTCCCGCTCCGGATCGCGGAAGAAGAACACCACGAACGCCGTGAGCCCCAGGGACGCCCAGGCCAGGGTCTCCCAGCCCAGAAAACCGGTCACCGCGGCCAGCGCCAAGAGCTTCCAGACGTACGGCCACGCATCGGGCACGATGGGCAGCATGGAGATCGATCCCTCCCGGGTTGAAGTTGCGAGCCGCCCTTATAGCAGAGGGCCCTGCAGGGGTAAAGAAGCCCTCATACCGAGTCGCGTGCAAACCGAGAGCCCTCGGGGGGCGGGGCAAGGGACCTGCCTCCGGCCGGGCCCCTTGCCCTCTGCTCAGGGGCCCGGTGGTTTGAACGCAACTGGGTATCAGTAGTGGCACTTCCGGCAGAACCGGGTCTGGGTCTGCTCGTTCTCCAGGATCCGGGCCCGGCTCACGTCCGAGACCCCGTGGGGGGCGTGGCAGCTCACGCACCCCAGGGGCCGACCCGGACGGGAGGGGTCCACCTCGGCCTCCACCGGATGGCCCGCCACGGGATGGCCGCGCCCCTCGTCGGCCACGTCCGGGTGGCACCCGGCGCAGAACGCGTTGCCGGCCTTGGCGGTGAGGATCTGGGTGTCGCCGCCGTGGGGGTTGTGGCACTGGGTGCACGGCACCGACCCGTGCAGGCCCTTCTCCACCGGCAGGGGCAAGGTGTCCGCGTGGCACAACAGGCACAGTTTCGGGGGCGCCTCGCGGAGCACCGCGGTGGTCTTGCCGCCGTGGGGATCGTGGCACACCAGACATCCCCCGGCGGCCACCGGCCCGTGCACGAACTTCCTGCTTCCCAGGATCCGGGCCAGGAAGTCCTCGTGGCACCGGCCGCACCCAGCCGGCTGGGAGGCCGCGATCGTGAACCGGGCCGACCGGTACTCCGGATCGTGGCACATGAAGCAGGCGTACACCGCGGTGGGCCCGTGGAGGTTGGGGGCCTTCTCGATGCCGGGATGGCACGCTCCGCACACCTTACCCGCCGGGGCCAGGGGCCGGTCCGGCACGGTCTCGTAGGTCTCGGGCAGGTTGTGGCAGCCCGAGCAGCCGGCCTCGCGTTCGCGGGTGTGGAACGCGTAGGGCCGGTCGCCGGGTGCGACCGGGGTGCGAAGCGAGTAGGGGGGGACGTAGGTCACGGTGAACGCGAGCCGGACCTTCTCGTCCACGGCTCGCACGACCTCGAACCGGTTGCGCCCCTCCTCGAGGGGGAGCTGGAGGTGGAAGAGATCCTCCCGGTCCCCGGGCACCGACACCCCTTTGCGGTCGAGGCGCTTGCCGTTGGTGCGAACGAAGGTCTGCTCGCCGGCGGGCACGGTGTACACCAGCAGCACCTGGGGAGCGCGGACCACCCCGGTTTCGGCCGGGGCCAGCAGCCGGGGCAGCCCGCGGGCCGCGGCCGGTGCGGCCGCGAGGGGCAGGGAGACCAGGGCGGCCAGGAGCGCGGTTCGCATGGAAAGATCCTCCAGGAACGGGTTGGGCGGACTGATGCCAAGTTGCATTCGCCGTTGGCCCCGCGGGCACAGGGGCAAGGGGCCTGCCGGAGAGCCGGGTGCGGCTCCTTAGCTCGCCGCGCAGCGCCTCTGCCGGTGGGACCGCGAAATGGTTCGGATCCCACCGAGCTGCCATGAAACCGCCTCTTCGGTTTCGTGCCTGCGCGGCGAATCTCAATGCCCGGCTTCGCGCCCGGCCGTAGGCAGGTCCCTTGCCCTGCCCGACGAGAACTATCGGTTTGAACGCAATTCGGTATGACGAACCTCACGGCCCCTCTCATCGGCACCCGGACGATGGGGCATGAGGCGTTGACGACCCCCCCGACCACCGCATAGAGTACTCGGGTTGCACCCCAAACCCAACCCGGGGAGGAGCCGATGGCGCGGATCCTGATCGTGGACGACTCGCCCACCATGCGCCAGCTCCTCGCCGCCTGCCTCGCCCCCATGTCCCCCGACTGCGTGGAGGCCTCCACCGGCCTGGAAGCCGTGGAGAGGCTCTCGATCGAGCCCTTCGACCTGGTTTTCCTCGACATCAACATGCCCGACATGGACGGGGTAGAGGTGGTGTCGTTCCTCAAGGCCCACCCCTCCCTGGCCAAGATCCCCGTGGTCATGGTGACCACCCGGGCCGAGCCGGGGCTGCGTGAGCGGCTCCTGTCCCAGGGGGTCGACCGGTACATCACGAAGCCGTTCGAACCCTCGGCGGTTCTTCAGGCCGCCCGCGACCTGCTTTCCGCCGGAGGTTGAGCGTGTCGGGGCCCGACGTCTCCCAGGCCTTGGCAGGGTACTTCGAGGAGGTGGCCGAGCTGCTCCAGGCAGCCCAGGCCGCCCTGCTCTCGGTGGAGAGCTCCGTGGCCGAGGGGGACCTGGACGTGCCGAGCCTGTACACCGTGTACCGGGCCATGCACACGGTCAAGGGGCTCTCGGCGATGGTGGAGGCCCAGGCTGCCGTGCGGGTGGCCCACGGCCTGGAGACCGTCCTCCAAGACCTCCACGCCCAGGAGCGGGCGCCCTCCCGGGCCCTGTTGGACCGCCTGTTCGAGGGGTTGGCCCTCCTGGAGTCCCTGGTCGACCGGTTCCGATCCGGCGAGGCCGAGGCGCCCGAGGCCGACGGGTTCCTGGAGGCGCTCGCGCGGGCCCGGGCCGCGGAGGAGGAGACCCCGTCGGAGGCGGCCGCGGGCTCGGGGGAGTCGTTGCCCCTGCCCGAATCGGTGCTCCGGAAGCTCTCCGGGTACGAACAGCGCCAGGCCCTGAAGCGACTGGCCGCCGGTGAGGGCCTCTACCTCCTCGAGCTCGTCCCCGACAAGGACAAGGTGGCCCGCGGCGTCTCGATCAACGCCGTGCGCGGTGCCCTCCAGGAGACCAAGGAGCTCCTGGCGGCCGTGCCCGTGGCCGAGGCGGGAAAGGGGCTGCGGTTCCTGGTGGCGGTGGTGTCGGCCCGCCCCCTGGAGGACGTGCTGGCCCCGTGGAAGGGGGATGTCACGGGTCGCGTGCTCCGGCCCCCTGCGAAGCCGAAGTCGGCCCCCCCGGCCCCGCAAGGGGCTGCGTCCGCGGCCGGAGTGCCGGCCGGGCCGACCCGCGACACGATCCGGGTGCCGGCCGAGAAGCTCGATGCCATGCTCCGGCTGGTGGGCGAGCTGGTGGTGGACAAGAACCGCCTGTGGGGCGCCCTGGGCCAGGTGGACGCCGGCCTGCCCCCCCGTCGGCTCCGAAACCTGTTGGAGGAGCGGCTTCGGGCCCTGGACCGTACCACCCGAGACCTGCGCGACGCGGTCACCACGGCGCGACTGGTGCCGGCGGCCGAGCTGCTGCAACGGGTCCCCCTCATCGCCCGGGAGGCGGCTCGGGTGCAGCGCAAGGAGGTGAGGGCCCTGCTGGAAGGGGTGGAGGTCGAGGTGGACAAGGCCGTGGTGGAGCGGCTGGCCGAGCCCCTGGTGCACCTCATCCGCAACGCCGTGGACCACGGCATCGAGCCCCCTGCGGAACGGGAGCGCCTGGGCAAGCCGAGGCTGGGGACCGTTCGGGTGGCCTGCCGGAGCGAGGGCGAGGAGGTGGTGGTCACCGTGGCCGACGACGGCCGGGGGATCGACCCCGAGGCGGTGCGGCCCCGCGCGGAGACCATGGGTCTGGCGGCCCCGGGCGAGCCCCTGACCGCCGACCACCTGATCCGGGTCCTGTGCACGCCGGGGTTCACCACCCACCGGGACGCCGACGAGCTCGGCGGCCGGGGCGTGGGCATGGAGGCGGTGTGGCACGGGGTCACCGCCCTGGGGGGCAGCCTCGCCCTGGAGACCCGTCCCGGCCGAGGGACCACCTGGACGCTTCGGGTTCCCGTGACCCTGACCATCGGGGACGTGGTCCTCGTGCGGGTGGGGGCGGAGACCCTGGCGTTCCCCCTGGCCGCCGTGACCGAGGTGCTGGAGTCTCCGGAGCTGGTGAGGGTGGAGCGGGAGACCCTGATGCGTTACAGGGGTCGGGAGATTCCCCACGTGGACCTGGCCGAGGTGTTG
>JAADGT010000050.1 GCA_013152215.1 Deltaproteobacteria bacterium | reverse complement strand
TGGCGGGCCGAGGTGGGCGCGGCCGCCGGGATCGCCGTGGGCGTGCGGGTGCTTTACCTGGCCGGGGCCGACGGCTCGGTGATGGCCCTCCGGCGGGACAACGGCGCGGTCGTGTGGAGGGTGAGGCCGGGCGAGGGGATCGCCACGGCTCCGGTGCTGGCCTCCGGGGCGGTGGTCGTGGGCTTCTCGGACGGACCCATCGTCACCCTGGATCCGGCCACCGGGGCCGTGCAGGGCCGGTACGTGCCGGGGCCTGGGCTCCACGGCCAGCCGGTGGTGCTGGACGGCGCGGTGGTGTTCCTGTCGGACGGCAGCGCCCTGCACGTGCTGGGGCCGGACTGAGGACGACTCCTGGCCTTCCAGCCTTCTCCACGGAGCAGACCCCCATGGCGTTACAGGGCAAACTGATCGGAGCCGGACTCGGATGGCTGTTGGGCGGCCCCCTGGGGGCCGTGATCGGCGGGGTGATCGGTCACTACGTGAAGGACGCCCCGCTCTCGGAGGGGCCGGGCCCGGCCGACGACCCGCGGGTGCGACAGCAGCAGGAGGAGCTCTACTTCGTGGCGAGCCTGGTAGGGATCCTCACCGCCATGCTCAACGCCGACGGCGAGGTCAAGCGTGAGGAGGTCCGCACGATCCGGCGGTTCTTCGAAGAACGGCTGGGGTACCGGGGCGAGTCCCTGGACATCGTGCGGGACCTGATCAAGCAGTTCCTCCGAAAGGGCGTGGACCTGGACGCCCTGTGCCACGACGTGGCCCGCCGGTGCGACTACGCCACCCGGCTCCTGCTGGTGGAGTGCCTGATCGACGTGGCCCGGGCCGACGGACACGTCCACCCGGCCGAGGAGGCGGTGCTCCGCCGGGCCATCGCAGGGCTGGGGGTGAACCCGTCCGACGTGACCGGGCTCCGGACCGCGGCCGCCGGGAACGGCCGGGCCTACGAGGTGCTCGGCCTCGGCCCGGACGCCTCGGACGAGGAGATCAAGCGGGCCTACCGGGAGCTGGCCAAGAAGTACCACCCGGACCGGGTGGCCCACCTGGGCGAGGAGTTCCGGGAGCTGGCCCACCGGAAGTTCCTGGAGATCCAGGAGGCCTACGACCGCATCCGGGCGGAGCGGGGCATGTGATGCAGCCGCCTTGACCCGACTTCCCTTCCTCACCTATCCTTACCGATTCTTTTCCTCCCCCCCAACACCCCCACCGTGCCGGAGGCGCCATGCTGGAAGAGAAGATCCCCTTCGGACTCACCTTCGACGATGTGCTCCTCCTTCCGGCCGAGTCGGCCGTGCTGCCCGACCAGGTGGACGTGAGCACGTGGCTGACCCCGAAGATCCGTCTCAACGTGCCCCTGTTGAGCGCGGCCATGGACACGGTCACCGAGGCCCGGACCGCCATCGCCATGGCCCAAGAGGGGGGCATCGGCATCATCCACCGGAACCTCACGGTGGAGGAGCAGGCGGCCGAGGTGGACAAGGTGAAGAAGTCCGAGGCCGGCATGATCGTGGACCCGATCACCATGGGGCCGGACCAGAAGGTGGCCGAGGCCCTGGACCTGATGGCCCGGTACCGGATCAGCGGGGTGCCGATCACCGACGACGACGGCCGCCTGCTGGGCATCCTGACCAACCGGGACCTCCGGTTCGAGAGGAACCTGGAGCGGCCCGTGCGCGAGGTGATGACCCACGAGGGGCTGGTTACGGTGCCGCCGGGCACCACCCTGGAGCAGGCCAAGGAGCTCCTCCACGAGCACCGGATCGAGAAGTTGCCGGTGGTGGACGAGAGGTTCGTGCTGCGGGGGCTGATCACGATCAAGGACATCGAGAAGGCCCGCAAGTACCCCAACTCGTGCAAGGACGAGATGGGGCGGCTGCGGGTCGGCGCGGCCGTGGGGGTGGGGGCGGATCGGGACGCCCGGGTCGAGGCCCTGCTCGCCCAGGGCTGCGACGTGATCGCGGTTGACACGGCCCACGGCCACTCGAAGATGGTGGTGGAGGCCGTGCGGGCCATCAAGGCCCAGTGGCCCGAGGCCCAGGTGATCGCGGGCAACGTGGCCACGGCCGAGGGGGCCGAGGCCCTGATCCGGGCCGGGGCCGACGCGGTCAAGGTGGGCGTGGGGCCGGGCTCCATCTGCACCACCCGGGTGGTGGCCGGCGCCGGCGTGCCCCAGATCACGGCCGTGGCCGAGGCGGCACGGGTGGCCGACCGGCTGGTCGCGGACGGCGGGGTGAAGTACTCGGGCGACATCACCAAGGCCATCGCGGCCGGCGCGTCGTCGGTGATGATCGGCAGCCTCCTGGCCGGCACCGAGGAGAGCCCGGGCGAGCTGATCCTGTATCAGGGCAGGTCCTACAAGGTGTACCGGGGCATGGGGTCCCTAGGCGCCATGAAAAAGGGCAGCCGCGACCGGTACTTCCAGGGCATCCGAGACGAGTCCGAGCTGGTTCCCGAAGGCATCGAGGGGCGGGTGCCCTACCGGGGGCCTCTGTCGGCCAACGTGCTCCAGCTGGTGGGCGGGCTCCGGGCCGGCATGGGCTACACCGGCTGCTCCACCATCGAGGAGCTGCGGCGGAAGGCCCGGTTCGTCCGGATCACCCCGGCGGGCCTGCGCGAGAGCCACGTGCACGACGTGATCATCACCAAGGAAGCCCCCAACTACCGGGTGGAGCCGGCCTGAGGCCCGCCCTCCGGCGCTCCCGGACCCATCGCGGCCCTGCCGCCCAGCCCGAGGCAGAGGAAAGCCCGTGCATCACGACCAGAAGATCCTGATCCTGGATTTCGGGTCCCAGTACACCCAACTGATCGCCCGCCGCATCCGGGAGAGCCGGGTGTACTGCGAGATCCACCCGTGCACCGTGGGGATCGACCGCATCCGCTCCCTGGCGCCCCAGGGCATCGTGCTCTCGGGCGGCCCGGCCAGCGTGTACGACCCCGAGGCCCCCAAGGTGTCGGCCGAGGTGTTCGAGCTGGGGGTGCCGGTGCTGGGCATCTGCTACGGCATGCAGCTCATGACCCACCTGCTGGGCGGGCGGGTGGCCCGAGGGCTCAAGCGCGAGTACGGCCTGGCCCACATCACGGTGGACGAGCCCCGGGGCCCGCTCACCGGGTTCCGCCCCGGCGAGACCCTGCCGGTGTGGATGAGCCACGCCGATCGGATCGAGACCATGCCCCCCGGCTTCCGGGCGCTGGCCCACACCGAGAACAGCCCGGTGGCGGCCATGGGCCACGAGAACCGGCCCTGGTACGGGGTGCAGTTCCACCCGGAGGTGGTCCACACGCCCCGGGGATCCGAGATGCTCGAGGCGTTCCTGTTCGACGTGTGCGGGTGCGAGCCCACCTGGACCATGGGGTCGTTCATCGAGGCCACGGTGCGCGAGATCCGCGAGACCGTGGGCGACCGGCGGGTCATCTGCGCGCTGTCGGGGGGGGTGGACTCGTCGGTGGTGGCCCTGCTGCTGCACCGGGCCCTTGGGGACCGGCTCACCTGCATCTTCGTGGACAACGGGCTCCTCCGGAAAGGCGAGGCCGAGAAGGTGGTGCGCACCTTCCGGGACCACTTCCACCTGAACCTGCTCCACGTGGACGCGGCGGACCTGTTCCTCGAGAAGCTCGAGGGCGTGACCGACCCGGAGCAGAAGCGCAAGATCATCGGCAACGAGTTCATCTACCTGTTCGAGCGCGAGGCCCGCAAGCTCGGCGACGTGGAGTTCCTGGCCCAGGGCACCCTGTACCCCGACGTGATCGAGAGCGTCTCGTTCAAGGGGCCCTCGGCCACGATCAAGAGCCACCACAACGTGGGGGGGCTGCCCGAGCGGATGAACCTGAAGCTGGTGGAGCCCCTGCGCGAGCTGTTCAAGGACGAGGTGCGGGAGGTGGGCCGGGAGCTGGGCCTGCCCGAGGAGATCATCGAGCGCCATCCGTTCCCCGGGCCGGGCCTGGCCATCCGGATCCTGGGCGAGGTGACCCGGGAGCGGCTCGACGTGCTCCGAGAGGCCGACGCCATCGTGCGCGAGGAGATCGTCCGGGAAGGGGTGCACCGGAGCGTGTGGCAGGCGTTCTGCGTGCTGCTGCCGGTGAAGACCGTGGGGGTGATGGGCGACGAGCGCACCTACGAGCACGTGGTGGCGGTGCGGTCGGTGAACTCGGTGGACGGAATGACCGCGGACTGGTCCCGGCTGCCCTACGAGCTGCTCGGCCGGATCTCGAACCGGATCATCAACGAGGTGGACGGGGTCAACCGGGTGGTCTACGACATCTCGTCCAAGCCGCCGGCCACCATCGAGTGGGAGTAGGCCGTGCGGCAGGGGTTGGTGCTGGTGATCTCCGCGCCTTCGGGCGCCGGCAAGTCCACGTTGATCCGCCGGCTCCGGGAGGCGATGCCCGAGCTGGGCTACAGCGTGTCCCACACCACCCGACCGCCCCGGCCGGGGGAGCGCGACGGGGTGGAGTACCACTTCGTGGACCGGGCCACCTTCGAGGCCATGCGCGACCGGGGCGAGTTCGCCGAGTGGGCCGAGGTGCACGGCAACCTTTACGGCACGGCCCTGACCGAGCTGCGGACCGCGGCCGAGGCCGGGCAGGACCTGGTGCTGGACATCGACGTGCAGGGCGCCCTCCAGGTGGCCCAGAGGCTGCCCCACGCGGTGCTGGTGTTCGTGCTGCCCCCCTCGTGGGAGGAGCTGGAGCGGCGCCTGAAGGCCCGGGGGCAGGACGACCCCGAGGTGATCGCCCGGCGGCTGGCCAACGCCCGGCAGGAGGTGGCCGAGGCGCCACGCTACCACTACGTGGTGGTGAACGACGACATGGGCCGGTGCCTCGAGGACCTGAAGGCCGTGGTGCGGGCCGAGCGGTGCCGCCCGGTCCGTCAGCAGGCGGCTCTGGCGGCGTTGCTGGGGGGGGATTAGAATCAGACCCTATGCCCCCTAGTGTTCCGTTTCGCAAAAACGTATGCGGATTGACCCGGTGGGGCTGGGGGCTCCGACGAAGCGCGACGGCCGAGCAGCTAGGGCCGCCGGGCGCCAGGGGAGCGGCCGTGGCGC